>JBIQML010000107.1:3871-10837 GCA_044463405.1 Nakamurella lactea
GAAGGCGCTGCTGGACGGGCTGTCCGAGGAGGCGTCGGCCGTGATGCGCGAGCACGGCACGGACCGGCCTTCGGACGTGTCGCTGGCCGACGCGCCGCAGTGGGCCCTGGAGTTGTATCGCGGGTTCGAGGCCGCCGGTCCGGCGATGAAGGCGGCGATCGTCGCCGGCCTGAGCGAGGGGTACCGCAGTCCCGGCCGGCCCGCCCGCGTCGACACCGTCCGGCAGATGCTGCGGGCCGAGTTGCCGCACCTGGACGATGCCGAACTGGACGAGGTCGTGATCATGGCGCGATTCCAGCTCGGCGGCCCGGCGTGGTACCTGCTGACCCAGCGGGAGGGGTTGAGCACCGAACAGGCCGCCCGGCTCTCGGCGCGGGCGGTGCAGGCGTTCGTGCGGAGCCTGCGGGACGAGCGGGACGGCCGCCGGCGGTGATCGGCTCCGCCTCGGCGCCGCGTCCGGCTCCGGCTCCGGCTCGGGCGCCGCCCCCGCCGGACGGGCAACACCCGTGACCGAGGGCCTCCCGGGATCGGCGGCAGGGTACGGCGCCCTACTGTGGGCCCAGCAACCGATGGGCGGAGGGCCGGCATGACGGAGTACCTCACCGAGACCGTCTTCACCTGGGGTGGGACGCCGCTGAAGTTCGGCGTCGGAGCATCCGACGAGATCGGCCACGACCTGGCCGGCCTCGGAGCCCGCCGCGTGCTGCTGATCACCGACCCGGGCGTCGCGGCCACCGGGGCACCGCAGCGGGTCGCCGACGCCGCCCGGACGGCGGGCCTGACGGTCGAGACCTACGACCTGGTCCATGTCGAGCCGACCGATGCCAGCATCCGGGCGGCCGTCGAGTTCGCTGCCGGGTCGGACTGGGACGGCTTCATCGCGGTCGGCGGCGGGTCGTCCATCGACACCGCCAAGGCCGTCAACCTGCTGACCAGCCATCCGGGTGAGCTGATGGACTATGTGAACCGGCCGATCGGCCGGGGCATGGCACCGCCCGGACCGCTCAAGCCGCTGATCGCCGTCCCGACCACCGCCGGCACCGGTTCGGAGACCACCCCGGTCTGCGTGCTGGACCTGCTGGAGATGAAGGTCAAGTCCGGCATCAGCGACGCGCGGCTGCGGCCCACCCGGGCGGTCATCGACCCGCTGCTCACCCTGAGCATGCCGGCCCGCGTCACGGCCGCCACCGGCATGGACGTGCTGTGCCACGCGCTGGAGTCGTTCACCGCCAAGCCGTTCGACTCGTTCGCGCGGCACGCCGCCGACGCCCGGGTCGCCTACTGCGGGTCGAACCCGATCTCCGACGCCTGGTCACAGCAGGCCCTGACGCTGCTCGCGCGGTCCTTCCGGCGCGCCGTGCTGAACGGCGGCGATCTCGGGGCGCGCACCGACATGATGCTGGCCGCCACGTACGCGGGGCTCGGCTTCGGCAACGCCGGCGTGCACATCCCGCACGCGTGCGCCTATCCGATCGCCGGGCGCGTGGCGGACTACCGGCCCGCGGACTACCCCCAGGACGAGGCCATGGTGCCGCACGGCGAATCGGTGGCCCTGACGGCGCCGGCGGCGTTCCGCTTCACGTTTCCGGCGGCGCCGGACCGGCACCGGCGCGCGGCCGGGATCCTGGACCCGACCGCGGCGGCACGGGCCGAGCCGGCCGAGCAACTGCCGGCCGCGCTGTCCGCCCTGATGCGGGACATCGGCATCCCGAACGGCCTGCGCGCCGTCGGGTACGGCGAGCGGGACATCCCCGACCTGGTGTCGGGTGCGCTGCAGCAGCAGCGGCTGCTGGCCGTGGCGCCCCGGTCGGTCGGCGCCGATGACCTGGCGGCCATCCTCGGCGACTCGCTGCAGAACTGGTGACGAGGCCGATCGGCGTTCCGGCTCAGCGCACCATGCGGATGTCCGGCAGGTCCTCCAGGTGCTCCTCCACCTTGGTGACGCCGTCGGCGACGAAGCCGTTGCGCCGGTAGAACGCCTGGGCGCGGGCGTTGTCCGCCACCACCCACAGCTGGGCCGGGCCATCGCCCAGCACCGCGTCCAGCAGGGCCTGGGCGGCGCCGGAGCCGTGGTGCTCGGTCTCCACGTAGATCGCATACAGCTCGACCGCCCGGACCGCGTCGTCATCCTGGGACGGGCCGGCCATGGCGAAACCGACGATGGTGCCGTCGATCTCGGCCACCCGGGCGGTGTTGTCCGGGTGCTGGTCGTCGATGATGCTGGTCCACATCCGTACCCGGCGCCGGTAGGCCTCGTCGTCGTAGAACCGCTCCGGCAGCAGGTGGGCGTAGGTGTCGCGCCAGCCGTGCACGTGCACCGAGGCGATGGCCTCGGCATCCCCGGACCGGGGCCTTCTGATGATCACCGTCACCGCCTCCCGGTTCGTTCGCCGGCGGTGACGGGCATCCCGGCGGAGGCGGCGCCGGCGGCCACCATGCCGGCATCGGCGGGCTCACCGGGCGAGGTCCCCGCCCGGTCCGCTGCGGTGTCGCGGGCGGCGGCGTGCACCAAGGGGCCGGTGCGGTGGGCGATCTCGGTGGTCAGCGAGATGACCGTCGCGGCGCGCAGCACCGACCGGTCGGCGACCACCTCGTCGATCACCCGCTGCAGGTCGGTGTTGTCCCGGGCCACCAGTCGCACCAGCAGGTCCGCCGAGCCGGTGATGGTGTGCGCCTCGATGACCTCCTCGATGCGTTCCAGGTGGGCCACCACGGCGCCGCGTCCCTCGTGCTGGGCGATCTCCAGCGACAGGAACGCCGTCACCGGGTAGCCCAGCGCCGCCGGGTCGAGGGTCGGCGCCAGGTCCCGGATGACCCCGGAGCGCTGCATCTTGTCCAGCCGGGCCTGTACGGTGCCGCGCGCCACCCGCAGCCGGCGGGACGCCTCCAGCACGCCCACCCGGGGCTCGGCGGCCAGCAGGCCCAGCAGCCGCACGTCCAACGCGTCGATCGGCATCGGACCCTCCATCCGCCCCGGGCCAGCGCTGTGCAATATGACCAGAAGATCATGGTAACTCTACGACATCATGCGCAGGATGAGCAGCATTCCGGCTCACACTTGCCCGATTCGGGCGATGACGGCACCCTCGTCACCACCACACCACGCATGGCCAGCCCGCCCACCAGGAGGTCCCACCATGACTGCTCACCTCGACACGGCGTCCGGCTCGCGCATCGAACTGACCGCCGACGAGAAGGCCGCCAACCTGTCCCCGGAGGAACTGGCCAAGCTGGTCGGGCTGGTGGTCGACTACGACGAGAGCAAGGATCCCTTCCCGGTCAACGCCATGGACGCGGTGGTGTTCGTGTGCGGCAACGCCACCCAGTCCGCGCACTACTACCAGTCCGCCTGGGGGATGGAGCTGGTGGCCTATTCCGGCCCGGAGACCGGCAACCGGGACCACAAGTCGTTCGTGCTGACCTCCGGCTCGGCCCGGTTCGTGCTGATGGGCGGCGTCGACCCGTCCTCCGAGCTGCTGGACCGGCACCGCAAGCACGGTGACGGCGTGGTCGACCTGGCGATGGACGTCAAGGACGTGGACAAGTGCATCGAGCACGCCCGGTCCCAGGGCGCCACCATCCTGGAGGAGCCGCACGACATCTCCGACGAGCACGGCACCGTGCGGCGCGCGGCGATCGCCGCCTACGGCAACACCCGGCACTCGCTGGTGGACCGCAGCCGCTACGACGGGCCGTACCTGCCCGGGTATGTGGCCGCGTCGTCGAGCTTCGTCAAGCGGGAGGGCGCGCCGAAGCGGGTGTTCCAGGCGCTGGATCACGCGGTCGGCAACGTCGAGCTCGGCAAGATGGACTATTGGGTCGAGTTCTACAACAAGGTCATGGGTTTCGTGAACATGGCCGAGTTCGTCGGCGACGACATCGCCACCGACTACTCCGCGCTGATGAGCAAGGTGGTCGCCAACGGCAACCACCGGGTCAAGTTCCCGCTCAACGAGCCGGCCGTCGGCAAGCGCAAGAGCCAGATCGACGAGTACCTGGAATTCTACGGCGAGCCCGGCTGCCAGCACCTGGCGCTGGCCACGGGCGACATCCTGCGCACCGTGGACGTGCTGCGCGCCGAGGGCGTGGAATTCCTGGACACCCCCGACACCTATTACGAGGACCCGGAACTCCGGGCCCGCATCGGTGAGGTCCGGGTGCCGGTGGAGGACCTGCAGAAGCGCAAGATCCTGGTCGACCGGGACGAGGACGGATACCTGCTGCAGATCTTCACCAAGCCGATCGGGGACCGGCCCACGGTGTTCTTCGAGCTGATCGAGCGGCACGGGTCGCTGGGCTTCGGCAAGGGCAACTTCAAGGCGCTGTTCGAGTCGATCGAGCGGGAGCAGGAGCGCCGCGGCAACCTGTGAGTTGTCGCTTGTGAGCCTGGGGTGGCGCTATGGCGCCGGCTCAGACTCACAAGGCCGGTACGCGGGCACGGGGCGGTGACGGAGCCGTCGGCTACCGGTCCAGGGCGGAGGTGAACACCCGCGCCACCACCTCGCCGGCGAGCCGGCGATCCCGCAGCGCCGCCACCGACGCCAGCGCGACGCCGGGGGAGTGCAGGGTCCACCAACTGCCCTGCACCATCAGCACCATCACCTGGCCGTGCAGCGACGTGATCGGCACGTGCCGCTCGGCGGCGACCTGCTCGGCCACCCCGGACAGCAGCACCCAGGGCAGTTGCCGCGGCCGGTCGTGGTACAGCAGGTCCCGGCGGTGCCGGTCCACGAACCGGGTGGCCTCGCCGAAGGTCGCGGCCACCGCCTTCTGAAGGTCCGGGGCGTGCGCCAGTGCGGCGAAGTCGGGAGGCTCGGGCAGCACCGCCGCCCGCCGGTCACCGTCGGGCGCGGCCACGTGCAGCCGGGCCTCGGTGTCGACGATGTCTCGCCACCACGCGGACCACTGTTGGCCGGCGGCGGCCCGGTCGCCGTCCCCGACGGCGTGGGCCTGGTCCGGCACCGGGCCTTCCAGCCGGGGTGGAAGGTCCTCGGACTCCGTCACCGGCAGGCCCGCCGCGTCCCGCACGTACAGCGCCACGTGCGCCGATACCGGCACGTCCTCGGAGAGCCGCCAGGATGTGCCGTCGGACTCACGCATGTCGCTTGATCCTTCCCTTCGCGGGCCGCTCCGTCGCCACCCGTCGATCATGCGCCGGACCGGCACTGCGCGCAGCGGGAGGCCCCGGCCCGCGACGACCAGCAATGGTCAGGCCGGCGTCCTCGGCTGGGCCGTGACGCTACCGGACCGCGCGCCCTGGACTCGGTATCGCTGCAGGTAGGCCGCCCGGGCGGCCAGCGCGACGCGGGACAGCGCCGCCGACGGGGCGAGCCCGGTGAAGCCGTGCACCCCGCCGGGCCACACGTGCAACTCGACGGGCACCCCGGCCCGGGACAGCCGCGCGGCGTAGTCGATGTCCTCGTCCCGGAAGGTCTCCACGTCGCCGACGTCGATGAAGGCCGGCGGCAAGCCGGCCAGGTCGGTGGCGCGGGCCGGCGCGGCGTACACCGGGACCTCGTCACCGCCGCGGCGCTCGCCCAGGTACGCCGACCAGCCGGTCCGGTTGGCGATGCGATCCCAGCGGCCCTCGCCCTCCAGTTCCCGGGAGGACGCGGTGATCTCGCGGTCGTCCAGCATCGGGCAGTACAGGATCTGCCGGGCCGGCAGCGGCGCCCCCCGGTCCCGGACCAGCAGCGTCGTCCCGGCGGCCAGCCCGCCGCCGGCGCTGGTGCCGGCGATCGCCAGGGACTCCGGATCGATCCCGAACTCGGCGGCGTGGGCGTGCACCCAGCACCAGGCCGCGTAGCAGTCCTCGATCGCCGCCGGGTAGGGGTGCTCGGGTGCCAGCCGGTACTCCGGGGAGACCACGACGTAGCCGGCCAGCACCGCGTCCAGCATGGCGTCGTCGACGTCGAACCGGCTGCCGACCACCATGCCGCCGCCGTGGAGGTACACGATGCCCTGCCGAGCGGCGGCGCCGCCGGGGCCGGCGGTAGGGGCGGTAGGGGCGGTAGGGGCGGTAGGGGCGGTGACGGCGGCCGGGCCGGTCCGGGCGTCCGACGCCGAGAGCACCAGCGCGGTGAGGCGTGGGTTGTCGGCCGGGCCGTCGACGATGCACTCGGTGAGCGTGATGGCGCCGCCGCGACCCAGCCGCTCCCGGTCGATCACCGCGGCGGCGCGGCGGGTCGGGATGTCCTGCGGGCGCATCGAGGGCGCCGGAAGGTCGGGCGCCGTCAGCGCGGCGGCGATCTCGGGGTCGATGGGTGGATGACCGGGCACCGGATCTCCTTCGCACGGGATGCCTGCAGGTGGCGCGGTCGTCGTGCCGGTCCTGGGATCGCTGTGCGAACACTGTGCCAGAGGCGGCCGCAGCGGATTCACGCGGTCCGGCGCAGCGTTCTGCCGGACTACCGCGGCCGATCCGCGCCGGTCCCGGTGCCGGCCGACCTGGTCAGGAGGCGGGATGGTCGGCCAGAGCCGCCAGCGTGGCCGAGTGGTCGGCCGCCAGGTAGCCGACCAGCGACGGGGACGCGCCGGTGACCGCCCGGA
Organism: Nakamurella lactea; assembly: GCA_044463405.1. Classification (GTDB taxonomy): domain Bacteria; phylum Actinomycetota; class Actinomycetes; order Mycobacteriales; family Nakamurellaceae; genus Nakamurella; species Nakamurella lactea_B. The sequence goes on from JBIQML010000107.1 coordinate 10,421, forward strand.
GGCAGCCCGCGAGTTCGACCAGCAGCAGCGGGGCCGGCGTCGGCTGATCCGGCCCGGGCGCCGGGAGCACCTGGATGGTGATCCAACCGGTGTCGGGAGGATGGTCCAGGGACGGCGGTGACGTGCACTCGGACGGCTGGTGCACCGGAGGCGTGGTGGCGATCGTCCCCACCGCGGACACGATCGACGCCCGGTCGGCGGTGCCGGTGGCGGCCAGCGAGCCGATCATGGGCTCGTTGCCGGGCGCGTACCGGCACAGCGCGACCTGGCCGGCGGCGGGCAGCAGGTCGGCCACCGAGCCGCGCGGGGGCTGCTCGGATCCGCCGGCCACGAGCCACACGGACGGCTCCTTGGCCTCGCCACCGCAGCCGGAGGTGACCTCCTGCTCGGTGTCGACCTGGGACAGCCGGACGGTGC
>JBIQML010000108.1:0-10758 GCA_044463405.1 Nakamurella lactea
CGATCACCAGGTCGTCGGGATACGGCGAGAGCGCCTCGGCGATCAGGCGTTCGCTGACGTCCGGCCCGTAGGAGTCGGCGGTGTCGATCAGGGTGACGCCCAGTTCGACGGCTCGGCGCAGCACCGCCCTGGCCTCGTCGAGGTCCGGGGGTTCGCCCCAGATCCCGTCACCGGTGATGCGCATGGCGCCGAACCCCATGCGGTTGACCGTGAGGTCACCGCCGATGTCGATGGTTCCGGCGGCTGCGGCATCGGGCGTACTGGCCATGCTGACTCCCTGGCGATAGGCGGCACGTTCCTCCTGGAACGGTACCGCCTGCCGCCGGGGCGATGGCGTCCACCGTCTGCCGGCCGGGGCCGGGCAGCCTGCCCGAGTGTCAGCCGGTGTGCGGCATCAGCGCGTTCTCCGGGATGACGCCCAGCCGGCCGGACTGGTAGTCCTCGACGGCCTGTTGCAATTCGGCCTGGGTGTTCATCACGAACGGTCCGTACATGGCCACCGGCTCGCGGATCGGCCGCCCGCCCAGCAGGTACAGCTCGACGGCCGGCCGGTGGGAGTCCTGGGAGTCGGAGGCGCGCATGGTGATCCGGTCACCGGGCCCGAACACGACCAGCTGGCCGCCGCTGACCGGACGGGCCTCGGCTCCGGCGAACGCGTTGCCGGACAGCACGTATGCCAGCGCGTTGTAGGACGGGTTCCAGGGCAGCGACAGCCGCGCGCCCGGTTGCACGGTCGCGTGCGCGACGGTGATCGGGGTGTGGGTGGACCCCGGGCCGGCGTGCCCGTCGATCTGGCCGGCGATGATCCGAACCAGCGCACCCCCGTCGGTGGAGGCGATCAGGGCTGCGTCACCGCCCTCGATGGATTGGTAGCGGGGCGGGGTGAACTTCTGCGCGGCGGGCAGGTTGACCCAGAGTTGCACGCCGTGGAACAGGCCGCCGGAGACGACCAGGTCCTCGGGCGGCGTCTCGATGTGCAGGATGCCGGAGCCCGCCGTCATCCACTGGGTGGCGCCGTCGTTGATCAGGCCGCCGCCGCCGTGGCTGTCCTGGTGCTGGAAGGTGCCGTCGATCATGTACGTGACGGTCTCGAAGCCGCGGTGCGGATGCCACGGGGTGCCCTTGGGCTCCATGGGCGCGTAGTCCACCTCACCCATCTGGTCCATGTGCACGAACGGGTCCAGGTCGGCCAGCGGGACGCCGCCGAAGGCCCGGACGACGGGGAATCCCTCCCCCTCGAACCCGTGTGGCCCGGTGGCCACCTGCTTGATCGGTCGCTCCGCCTGGCCGGGCGCGGCGGCCGTCACGCGGGGCAGGGTGAGGGTGTCTGCGGTGATGGCCGGCATGGTGTCCTCCAGGTTTCGTTGTCACCTCAACTATCCCCCAGAACACCGGCGATGACGAGGGCATCTCCCCAGCCCCGTGGGCGCGGGCAGCGAACCGCTCGGAGGGGGCAGGTCGACCTCGGTGACTGCCGCGATCGGTCGGGCAGTATTTTATACGAGTGTTGCTTGTTTAAATATCGTCCCCGAGGAGTCCCCGTGCGTTTGGTACCGATCGGCGGCGCCGCCGTCCACTCGGCGAACCTGCCCGGCAGCCCGCGCGTCACCGTCGTCTTCGGCGGCGTGGACGACGAGCCCGCGGACGTCGGCATGGTGATCGTCCAGGTGCCGCCGGGAGCGGGCATGCCGGCGCACCGCCACCATGGCTCCGACGTCATCCTCACGCCGACCCGAGGTTCGGTGCTGGTGAGCAAGGACGGTCAGGAGGTGACGGTGACGCCCGGTGACGCACTGCTGATCACCAAGGACGAGCCCGTCGCCCTGACCAATCCCGGCAACGAGACGGCGGAGTTGATCGTGGCCGCCGGGCCGCCCGCGTTCGTGACCACGGTCAGCCGGTGGCCCCGCGCGGAGTAGGCCGCACGGTCGCTCGCGCAGGGCCGTGCCGGCGCAGGCTACCGACCGGGATGCGACCGGTAGCGGAGGCCGCTGGCATAGTGCGCCACCACCTGTGAGCCGTCCGCGCTGCGGATGGTGACGGGCAGGTGCCCGCGCGGCTGCGCGCCGAACAGCACGTCGGCGGTCGAGGTCAACGTGTTCGCCTGGTACCCGTACGCGGCCAGGAAGATCGGCGCGGACCCGACGTAGGCCAGATCGTAGGGGCCGCCCACGGCGACGATGATGACCGGCGTCCCGGTGGCCCGAAGCTGCTCGACCAGGGACTGCTGATTGGTGTCGCCCCAGGCGTTGTCGGTCGTGACCACGACGTAGTCGCTGGTTTCGGCCGCGGCCACGGCGGCGTCGATGGCGTCCTGGTCGGGCGAACCGGTCCAGATGCGCTGCACCGTGACCCCGTGCTGCGCGATGTCGGCGGCCAGCGTGGAGGTCGTGCCGACGCCCCATCCGGTGACGAGCACCTTCGCGCCGGAGCCATCGGCCAGCGGCAGGGTGCCGTCGTCGTTGCGCAGCAGGGTGATCGAGTCCCGGGCGGCGCGCTCGGCGATGGCGTTCTGCCGCGGCGTTCCGACGCTGGAGGCGGCGGCAGAGGCGTCCACCATGGCGTTGTCGAACAGGCCCAGTCGCTCCTTCAGGCGCAGGATGCGCAGCACCGACTGGTCCAGCCGGGCCATGCTGATCTCGCCGGACTGCACGGCGTCGTCGATCGCCTGGATGGAGGCGCCCAGGTCGTCGGGCATCAGCAGCACGTCGTCACCCGCCTCGAGCGCCCGGAGCGCTCGCTGGTCGCTGGGGATGCTCTCCAGTGCGGCGGCCGAGAGGGCGTCCGTCACCACCACTCCGTTGTAGTGCAACCGGTCTCGCAGCAGTCCGGTGACGATCGGTTCGGACACGCTGGCGGGGGCGCCGGACGGGTCGAGCGCCGGCATGATGATGTGCGCGGCCATGATCTCGCCGACGCCGGCGGCGATGGCGGCCCGGAAGGGCGGCAGGTCGTTGCGGCGGATCTGCTGGATGGTCTCGTCGGAGACGGCGACGCCGTTGTCGGTGTTGATGGAGGTGCTGCCCAGGCCCGGGAAGTGCTTGGCGGTGGCGGCGATGCCCGCGGCCTGGTATCCGGCCACGGAGGCGGCCACCATGGCCGAGACGTGGCCGGCGCGGTCGCCGAAGGAGCGCGGACCGTCGGCGGAGTTCTGTGGGTTGGTGTTCACGTCGGACACCGGGGCGTCGTCGACGTTGATGCCGAGCGCGGCAAGTTGCGCGCCGGTCGCGTGCGACATCGCGAACGACTGCACGGGCGAGAACGTCGCGCCCAGTGCCATGTTGCCCGGCGAGACGGCCAGCGGGGCACCGATGCGGGTGACGTTGCCGCCCTCCTGGTCGGTGCTGATCAGCAGCGGCGGCGCGCCGGCGTCGGCGGCGGCCTCCTGCAGGCCGTTGGACAGCGTGGCGATCTGGGTGGGATCAACGAGATTGTCCGACCAGGTGAAGTAGATGACCGAGCCGAGGTGGTACTTGGCGACGACCTGCGCGGGGGTGCTCACCCCGTACCGGCTCTGGTTCTGCGCCGCCTCGGCGGCCGTGACGTCGGTGACGGAGGAGCCGTAGACGTAGGTCTCGAAGAGCTGGCCGATCTTCTCGTCGGTGGTCATGCCCGCGAGCGCGGTCTGCGCGGCGTCTGCCTGGTCGCCGTGTCCGCGGTCCGAGGCCGGCTGGGCGCCGGCCGGGACGGTGGCCACCGACAGCGCGACGGCGGCAGCAGCCAGGGGGATGAGCGCGCGGCGTACCGCGGACCTCACGGTCACGATGAGCCTCCTACGAGTCGGATGGTCGTCCAGCGCGAATGGTAAGAAATATTCACCCGTGGAGCCGCAGTGGCAACTGAGGAACGGATTATTCGCCTGGATAGCGTAGGAGCCGGCTATCCGATGACGGTGCGTGACGGCAAGCGCGTGTTGGCGGTCAGGCAATGATCTTGGTGGGCAACGGGCGTCCCAGTCCCGCGACAAATCGGTCAGCTCAACGTGTTGGCGGCTTCGGGGCGCCATGCACGGTCTATGCCTGTGCACCATTGAGCGGCTTGATCGTGCAGACAGTCATATGATTGCTGTGCCAGTCGTATGATGGGTAGGCTGGCGGCATGTATTTCGGGGAACCCTTCGGTGGCGTGATTCCCGGCGCGCAGGGCGCGGTGCTGGCCGCCGCGTTACGGACCGCCGCACCCATGACCGGGCGCCAGATCCACGCGCTCGTGAACGAGCGTCACAGCCTGTGGAGCGTGCAGCAGGCGTTGAGGGATCTGACATCGATCGGCCTCATCGACACGCAGAGGGTCGGGCGCGCCGGAGTGCACACGGTCAACGAACGACACGTCGCGGTACCGCCACTGCGGGCGCTTCTCGATCCGATAGCAGCCCTGACGACGGTGATAGGCGAAGTCGCCGACGGCGTGCGAACGGTGATCCTTTTCGGATCGGTGGCACGTGGTCAGTCGGATGCCGATAGCGATATCGACCTGGCCGTGCTGGCTCCGAAAAATTGGCCCGGCCGCGCCGACTTGGCGGACAACGTCAGGGACCGCTTGGGAAACCGCTGCGAGGTGCTGGTCTTCACCCCGAGCGAGTTCGCCAAGGCCGCGGCCCGCGGAGAGCCCGTGATCGCCGACATCATGCGTGACGGCATTCCCCTTGTCGGCACCATGCCGCGAGCGCCGAGAGGAGTGGCGTCGGCATGACGGCCGAGCACCGTGGCAATGCGTCTGGGTTTCTCAGCAAGGCACGTGAGTACTTGACGGCAGCGGACGACAGCACGACCGCAGGACGACATACGGCCGCGGCAGGAGATGCGATCCATGCGGGCATCGCCGCCAAGGATGCGATTGTCACGGCGCTCACGGGCTCAACTCGGAAGGGAAAGGATCACGCAACGGCGGTCAAGGAACTGAGGCAGGCGCTGGGCAAGAGAGCGGCCGCTTTCCAAGCCGAAAAGGCGCTCCGCGAGCTTCTTTCGGTCAAGAGCGACGTCGAGTATGGCGCAGCTCTCGTCTTCGCAGCCAAGTCCGGGGTGCCCCTGCGACGCGCGCACATCGTCGTGGACGTCGCGGTCCAAATGTTGGGCTTGGGCCCCTGACCGCTGGGCAACCCGCGCCCGCATATGGACGCAAACACGCGGAAGCCAAGTGGCGGCCCAGCTGATAGAACCATTCGAATCCTTTCCGGGGGTTCAACGTCGAGCACTTGGCGGTAGCGGTGGGATTGAACCATGGGGGGGTTGCCCTTCACGCGCTTTCGAGTTCGGAGCCGTGATGGTCACGAAGGCTCACCGGCCCTCTGGACCTGCAGGAACGGCCGACAACGGCGCTCGCCGATCGCCGCCGACCGCTAGCAGATAGCCACCGCACACGGGTTCGCGGCCGTAGCGGTGACGGAACGTCACGGCGTGGCTCCGGACAGTCGGCGGATTGTCGATACGATGCTTCGGTGGCCGACGATCCGGATCGGGCCCCGGCAGCGTCGGAGCCCACCGCCGACGATGGCGCCTCCGTGTCCGCGGAGGCGGTCGACGACGTCCCAGCCCCGAACAACCAACACGGCGCCGGCCACCACCACTCGCACCGCCACTACGGCCGCCGCCGCAGGCGCCTGACCTGGCGCGTCTACAAGCGCCGCCGGCGCGTCGTGTGGGCCGTGGTCATCGCCGCCGGTTGCATCGTGCTGGCCGCGGCCTGGGTGGGCTTCCGGCTCTGGCAGGCGCACGACCACCTGGAGGCCACCGCCGGCCTCGTGAGCGAGTTGCAGCAGAACCTCAAGGACGGCGACGCCGGCGCAGCGCACCAGACCCTGGTCAAGCTGCAGGACGAAGCCGGAGCCGCGCACAGCGAGGCTCACGACTTCCTGTGGTCCACCGCCGAGCACCTGCCCGGGATCGGCCCCAACCTGCAGGCCGTGCGCATCATTGCCGATTCGGTGGACGACCTGTGCTGGCAGACGCTGCCACCGCTGGTGGACGTCGCGTCCAGCTTGAACCCGGCGAAGCTCGCCCCGAAGGGCGGCGCCATCGACGTCTCGGCGCTGCAGAAGGCCGCGCCGGAGATCCTTCAGGCGACCAAGGCCATCCACGCGTTGCAGGCCACCGTGGACGGCATCGACCCGAAGCACCTGATCTCGCCGATCGCGCAGGCGGTCGGCGAGATGCATGCCAAGCTGGGCGCCGTCGACCGGCTGGCAGGCACCGCATCCAGGGCGGCACAGTTGCTCCCACCCATGCTCGGCGCCGACGGCAAGCGCACCTACCTGGTGATGTTCCAGAACCTGGCGGAACTCCGCGCTACCGGTGGGATGATGGGCGCGTACGCCGTCGTCAGCGCGGACCACGGGCGGATAACCTTAGACCACCAGGGTTCCACCGGGCCCTACTTCAGGAAGTTCCAACCGCCGGTGGAGCAACTGTCCAGTGAAGAGCAGTCCTTGTATACGGACCGGCCGGCGATATTCCCAGCGGATGTCAATCTGACTCCGGACTTCCCCACTGCCGCCAAGCTAATACGTAAAATGTACCAGCAGCGTTCGGGCACTCAAGTGGACGGAGTGATCGCGACAGATCCTGTCGCGCTAGCGCAGGTTCTCAAGGGCACAGGCCCTGTAACGCTCCCGAACGGCTACCGCCTGACCGCGTCGAACGCGGTCAGGTACCTTCTGTCGGAGGTCTACTTGGACACCGAGACGGTGAACGGTCATCGAGACGTTTTCCAAGAGGCGCTTAGTCCAGTTTTTGCTGCCCTCGTATCAGGTCAAGGCTCCGCTAAGGCGAGGATGCAAGGATTGGAACGCGCCGCGGCACAGCATCGACTCTTGGTGTGGAGTTCCCACGACAGCGAGGAACGGTTGCTCACGGGGACGGTCTTAGCAGGCCAGCTGCCAAATGAAGACGGTGAAAACCCAACCGTGGGCGTCTTCCTCAACGACGGCACCGGCGCGAAGATGGACTATTACCTGCGTGAAAAGGTGACCCTGCAGGCGGCGGGCTGTCGCTCAGATGGCCGAATGGTGATGCACCTAATTGTAGTGCTGACCTCGAAATCCCCTTCCTCGGGCTTGCCAGAATCCGTAACGGGTATTGCCGCGGCAGGGGCATATATCAGCAGGACGAATGTCATGGTGTTCTCCCCGACCCGAGGGGCGGTTCAGAGCGTGATGGAGGGCGGTACGACGGTCCCTATTGGAAGTGGCAGCGAACACGGCCGATCGGTCGGAATAGTCACCGTCAATATCGCACCAGGCCAGACCAAGACTATCCAGGCCACGTTACTTAGCGGGCCGCTCCCCGCGTCGGGTGCAACAGGCATGAACCTACGGGTCACACCGATGTCCACGCCGGCGGAGATCGAAATCGGACCTCTGCGCGTATGCGGCGCCAAGCTGAGCTCACTTCGGTCATCTGCAGCCGCTACGTCTGGGCCGGCTTGAGAGAGCCCAGTAAGGTCTATCACGGATATAATAGAATCAGTAACCGACGACTCAATCGGGCAATTCCTATCCCTTCTGCCTGCGCAGCAGGTCGAGATATTCATTGCAGAATCCGGAATACCTGCTGGAACTTCGTGATCGGCCGGCAGTACCGCTAGCCTCGATCTTTCTCGCCTGGGCTGACGGGCGATGTGACGGCCGCTCGGGTGGTCGTGGGGCCTCCTTTCGGTGTTCGGGTAGGGCAGGTGGTCCGGGTGTCGTCCGGGATGGGCGTCGGTTCCACTGGCCGGTGGGGTTCTAGGGTGGTCGGGTCAGGTCGCGGTGAAGTCGGTCAGGTTTGGAGACCGCATCGTCGGCGGTGATCCACTACACCGCCAGGCCCTCCGCGACGCGGGCCACGGTCAGGTGCTGGCACACGATGCCCTCCAGCGCCGAGCGCAGCCCTGCGCGGGAGATCTTCGCCCGCGGCTCGGCGGCCTTGCCGGTGTCCTGACGCCACACGTGCCCACAGCCGGCGCAGCGGTAGCGGCGTGTCGTGATCCCCAGCGTGGTCGGCCGCCAGCCCAGCGGTTCGTGCGCGAGCGGCGGATGACGTTGTCCCTCGGCGCGCCCGGGCCGTAGCACCGGCCGCACCGATCCCCGGGCTCCACGACGCAGCGGGCCAACACCGCCCGGTAAGACTCCACGCGCCGCTCAGACAGCTCGCAGCCCGAGCATGTCGAGCCGGCAGAAGATCGTCAGGTCCGGGCAGGCGAGGGCAGCGTCGAGCACGTCGAGGTCTGCCGGCCGGGATGGGGTGATAGCCCTCCCGTCATCGGAAGACCTCGGCCCCTACCCGCGGCGCAACACCGCCACCCACACACTCAGCCGCGAAGCGCCACAAAAGTGATCCTATGGCCTGCCGCTGCATGCCCGCGCTCCTGCCGCACTGGCATTAAGCCTGGCCGCCGTCCTCGCCGCGTGTAGCCGGGGGCGCCAATGCCCCTAATCCCTGGATCCGTTTGACGCCTGTTTGTGAGGCGGCGCTCCGAAGTCCGGCGGCGAACATCGAATGGCCGCCCGCCAACACAGACCGGCGCCCGCATCGCCACCGGTGCCCCACGTAGAGCGCCACCAAGATGACGAAACCACTGGCGTTCCCAAAAGTGAGGAGCAGATGATTATTCGCCGGGAAAAAGAAGACGCCGATGATAAGTTGGCTCAACACGAGGATTCCGAACGGATCTAGAGCCACAGTCGACAAGCGCCAAAGGCGACCCGCCCAGATGCCAGTCGCGACGAGAAGGGCTAGAACTCCGGGAAACGTGATGTCAGAAGCGAGCCACGCTGCCGCCGTCGACCATACCTGGGTAGCGCTCCAGCCGGTCGCTTCTTGTACTCGAACCATATAGCTGTCGACCGGCAGACCTCTCGCGAACAAGTGCACCATTCCGTAGAGTGCGGTCCTACCGCCAGTGAACACGAACGGTTGCTCTAACGCGTATCCAAGGCCTACATAACCGTTCGATACGTAGAAGGCGAGCCCATTAGCGTCCCCTGAAAATTGCGCGTCAACGGCCGCCACGCCTTCCTCTCGTGACCCTAAGAAGAAGCTCAGCGCGAGGCCGACCACAACGAATAGCGCCAGCACGCGGAACACAATCCGTTTGCCGAATAGCGTCAGCGAATGGTTCTGCTGGACAACGAAAACGGTCATCGTCGTCAGGGCGACCGTTGCTATGTTTACCATTGCACCAATAAGCACCGATTGCACCACATAATACAGCATGGTTGCTACGCTAAACATCTTTACACGCTTTGACAGCGATCGCCAATAGAGTGGCGTCCAAGCGAACACCACGAACTTCGTAAACGTCAGTGACGTTATAGATAGCCCAAGTTCACTGTTGGTTATGACCGTTCGGGTGGCGCCAGTGCGGCGCAGACCCTTGACGTACTCGTACGCCTTGCCGGGGTCCAACAAGAACGACAAAATGGAATTGAACGACGTATAAAAGGTCGCAATATTGATTGTAGAGACCGCAATCGTAAGTATACAAGCAATAAGGAACAATCGTCGCGGGGGGCGCCTTGACCTGCCGATAATGACCTTCGATCCGTTGCCGACAGAGGACCCAATAAGTAGTGCTACTGTACACGCGAAGACATAAACGACAACAATCCCGCGGCGTTCCTGCGGAAAGTAGACCCAATATAGTGCGACACTCAGGAGCAAGTATGCGGCACCAAATAATATCGGATAATTTGGAGGATTGACTACTTCTCTCCTCGGATCTTCACTCTGGGTCACGATTGCCCCTCTTTGCCAAGGTAGCCATGCACACGAAATAGGAAACACTACCCGCAGACCGTGTGATGACTAATCCCCATATTCCAAGGGTCGGTATGGTTGCCAGGGATACTACGATGTCTATCACCCCGACGATATATGCGGCGTGCTTGATAGCTGCGCCCTCGCCTCGTGCCTGCAAGAATTGGTTGAGATAGTCTCCCACGCCGTGCAGAAGGTACGTTGCAGATAGCAGCGGGAATATAATGCGCGCGAGCGCGAAGGAGGATGGGAAGATAAACGGGAAGATGAGCCAACCCGCGGACACCCCGACGAACGCGAGCGCTGCGCTGTACCCCGACGCAGGCGCCACCAGGGATCGTGGGATCCGCGTCAGCGAGCCGAATCGCCGGAACTGTACCATCCCTACGACAACAGGGAAACTCGCTACTGGTGCGGCCAACGTCTGTGCAAGCGAAAATGTGCCGAAGCCGCGTGCGCCAATATAGGCGCCGCCAAGAACTACGATCAGCTCGGCGATTCCGACAGAGACTATTGCACCCTTGTAGATGGGTAGGCCAACCGTGCGCTGCCCACGGAGAACCTCGGCGCGCTCCGGCTTGAGCTCGTGCTGGCGCCATAGAGACAAGCGGCTAGTTGTCGCGACATGTGCGACGGCGTACGCAGCACCTGACGCCGTCAATGCGGCGATTAGCGGCACCCTATGGAGCGTAAGTGCCATTGCGCAGGCGAAAACCAAAAGTATCGCCGGTGGTAGGGACGCCTGCAGCGCAATCTGCCGCGTTCGGCCTGTACCTCGCAACGCATACATGAAGTGACGCTGCAATCCAACAGTCCACATCAACCCGGCGGCCGCGAGCAACAGTGGCGAAACGGCCAATAGTGACCAAGTAGAAAGCGCAAATCCTGCGAGAACCACCGCAGCGAGGGTCAGCGCAATGAATACCAGCTGCGTGCTCGCGCCGATGATCCGCAGCTGATGTACAGCGTCGGCATGCACGAGAAGCTTTGCCGCCGTATAGGGGAGGCCAAAGTTCCCGGCGAC
>JBIQML010000109.1:0-10758 GCA_044463405.1 Nakamurella lactea
GTGACCTCCACCGGCGAGCAGGTATCGCTGCGGCTGGGATTCCGCACGGTGGCCATCGTCGGTGACCAGTTCCTGGTGAACGGCCGGAAGCTGGTGTTCCACGGCGTCAACCGGCACGAGATCGACGCGGACCGCGGTAGGGTCTTTGACCCGGACGCCGCGCGCGCCGACCTGGTGATGATGAAGCGGTTCAACGTGAACGCCATCCGCACCAGCCACTACCCGCCCCCCGCGGCGCTGCTGGACCTGGCCGACGAGCTGGGCCTGTGGGTGATCTGCGAGTGCGACCTGGAGACGCACGGCTTCGCGCAGGGCGGCTGGGCGGGCAACCCCAGCGACGACCCTGCCTGGCGCGAGGTGTACCTGGATCGCATCGAGCGCACCGTGGAGACCCACAAGAACCATCCCAGCGTGGTGATGTGGTCGCTGGGCAACGAGGCCGGGACCGGGCGGAACCTCGCGGCGATGGCGGCGTGGGTGCACGGTCGGGACCCCGGCCGACCGGTGCACTACGAGGGGGACTACACCGGCGCCTTCACCGACGTGTACTCGCGGATGTATCCCTCCCTCGCCGAGTGCGTCGCGATCGGTTCCGACGAATCCCGGTCCGCCCTGCTCGGGTGCAGCATCCCCGAATCCGCCCGGCAGCGCGGCAAGCCCTTCCTGTGGTGTGAATACGCCCACGCGATGGGCAACGGCCCGGGTGGTCTGGACCGGTACGAGGAGCTGGTGCGGCGCTACCCGCGGCTGCACGGCGGATTCGTCTGGGAGTGGCGCGACCACGGCATCCGCACCCGGGACGCGCAGGGACGCGAGTTCTTCGGCTACGGCGGTGATTTCGGCGAGATCGTGCACGACGGCAACTTCGTGATGGACGGGCTGGTGCTGCCAGACTCCACCCCGTCGCCGGGCCTGTGGGAGTTCAAGCAGGTGTGGGCGCCGGTGCGGCTGGCGGTGACGGAGGCATCCGGCCCACCGACCAACGCCGCCGGCCGGCCGGGCGCGTCCGGTCCAGCCGTCCCGTCGCTGCAGCTGGCGGTGACGAATCGCCGGCACACCGCCGATACCGGCGACCTGGAGTTCCGCTGGCTGCTGGAGCGGGACGGGCAGCCCGTGGGAAGCGGAGTCGTGCCGGTGGATCCGGTTCCGGCGGGCGGCCGGCGGACGGTCGACCTGGTCGGCGTGCTCGACGACATCGGCCGCTCGGAAACGCCGCGTGCCACGGAGCCGGGATCGTCGGGGGAGTGGTGGCTGACCGTCGTGGCGGTGCTCCGGGAGGCGTCCAGCTGGGCGGCGGCCGGACACGAGATCGCCTTCACCCAGCACGATCTGACCGCCGCCGTCGTCGATGCAACGTCACGTGCGCCTCACCAGCCCGGTCCGGCCACCGCCTCGGTGATGCACGCGGTGACGGGCGACCGGCTGACCCTGGGGCCGGCGGAGTTCGCCGGAGGCCGGCTCGTCCGGCTGGCGGGTCGGTCCGTCGCCGGGCCGCGGCTGGAGCTGTGGCGCGGGCCCACCGACAATGACCGCGGCGCCAGCTTCGGCTCCTACGAGCACGCCGACCCGTGGGACGGGGACGGGCGCGGGGAGCTCGCGCCGCCGCACGCCGACGTCTGGCGCCGGGCGGGCCTGGACCGGCTGGTGGGGCGCCTGCTCGAGCAGCGCGCCGGCGGGTCCGAACTGAGGGTGCGGCGCCGGTGGGCGGCGGCGGACCGGAGGGCGAGCGTCGACACCGACGAGCACTGGGCACTGCGCGACGGCGAGCTGTACCTGCGCGTGGACATCCTGCCGAGCACCGGATGGGACATGATCTGGCCCCGCATCGGTTTGCGGTTCGACCTGCCCGCCGATGTGGACGGCGCGAGCTGGTTCGGCACCGGGCCGGGGGAGTCCTATCCGGACAGCAGGAATGCCGTGCGGGTGGGCCGCTTCACCGCGTCACTGGACGAGTTGACGGTCCGGTATTCGCGCCCCCAGGAGACCGGGCACCGCAGCGACCTGCGGTCGCTGACCATCACCGCGGCCGGCTCGCCCTGGCTGCAGTTGGATGCGGAGCCCGACACCAGCGGGCGCAGGCCCGGTTTCACGCTGACACCGTTCACCGGCCAGCAACTGGACCGTGCCGCCCACCCGCACGAACTGGCCGCGGGCGATGCCACCTACCTGTACCTGGACGCGGCGCAGTGCGGGCTCGGCTCCCGGGCATGCGGACCGGACGTCTGGCCCGACGAGTTGCTGCGGCCGGAGGCGCGCAGCCTGGCGATCCGGCTGCGGGCGGCGAGCTGACAGCGGACTTCGGGTCGCATGGACTGTTCCTGACGGCGATGGCCGTGGGCCGCGATGGTTGCGACGATGTTCGCCGGGGCCCACGCCCGACTGAACCTGCCGCTGCCGGCTGCGCGGCAGGGTCGGCTTGCGCGGCGGCGGACCCTATCCGGGCCACTGGACGGCCGTGTTGGGCAGCGAGGACAGCGACGCGGTACCCAGCGCCCTGCGCCGTGGCGAGATGTCCGTCGGGCGAGCGGCGCGCGGCGTGCCGTAGGGTGCCGCCCGCACCTCCAACTCCTGAATCCTGGGTGGTGTCGTGGGGGTCAGATGGATCATGCAGATCAACTCGCCCCGCTCGCCCGGGATGGCCCAGGTGACGTCGGCGGGGCTGGCCACCGACACCAGATCGGGCATTGCGGCGGACCCGGGCCGTGGGTCGGCCAAGGGTCCTATCTGACCGATCAGGGTGGCGATGTGATTGCGGCGATCGGCCAGCGGCCGGTCGAAATCGATGTTCTCGGCGAAGATCTCGGCGGCCAGATGGTCGTCCCAGTGGCGGATCAGATCCTCGGTGCGTCGCTGCAGGTCCCGGGTGGCCGGCCAGGTGCGCAGCGTCCTGGCCGGCGTCGCATGCCGGTCCATGACCCGGAACAACGCCTCCTCGGCGAGCGGGATGGGGCTGCTGCGGTGACTATTGGTCAGCACCACGATGCCGTGACCGGAGTCCGGGTGCCAGATCATGTTCAGGATGAATCCGGGCAACCCGCCGCTGTGCGTCACGAGAGTGCCACGGTGCAGGTCTTCCCTGACGGTCAGGCCCAGGCCATAGCCCGCAACACTGAGCGAGAGCGCGCCATCAGGGCGAGTGGCCAGTGCTGGCAGGTTCAGCTGGTGCAGGTGCTGCATCTCCCGGCGGGACGAGCGGCGCAATGCGCCCGTGTCCGTGCCCGTTAGCGGTCGGAACGCCTCGCCCAACCATGTGATCCACGAAGCGAGATCCCTCACCGTGCTGCAGATTCCGCCCGCCGCCGCGAAGGCGCCGGACCGCACGCGCGGGAAGCCGACCCAGGCGCCGTCGCTGTCGAGCGTGTAGCCGGTGGCCCGCGTCATGGCTGTGTCCTCGAGCGACTCGTCGTTGTCGAACCGCGTGGAGTCCAGCGCCAGGGGCACCAGGATCTCATCCCGCACCCAGTCCTCGATCGGGCGTCCGACGGCCTTCCCAACGGCCAGCCCGGCGAGTGTGTAGCCGAGATTGGAATACTCGAACGTGGAACCGCGCGTGCTGCTGTAGTGAAGACCGCGCGAAACGATGGCCAGCAGGTCGGTGGTCGACATGTCGATCAAGGGGTCGACCCAGGAGTTGTCCTCGGTGAGCCCGCCGCCCATGGACAGCAGCATGCGTAGCGTCGGTGCATCACCGGGGTCATCGAGGGCCGCACCACCAGGGAGGGACCCGGTGAACTCCTCGAAGAAGTCAGTGATGGGCGCGTCGAGGTTGACCAGACCGCGATCGCGGGCCAGCAGCACACCGGCCGCGACGAAGCTCTTGGTCATCGATGCGATCGGGAACACCGTGTCGGCGTCGGGTGCGTCCCCGCCATCGTTGGCGACACCGAATCCCGCACTGTGCACCAGCCCGGACGGTCCGATCAACCCGTACACCAGCCCGCGCGACTGGTTCGCCGCCGTGTACTGGCCGAACAGCGCATCCATCTGGGTCTCCAGCGGTGTGACGAGGAACTCCTGGGACATGTCTCTCCTGCAGGGCGGGTCGCTGGTGCACGGCTGAGCGGACAGGGTCGGTGTCGGCGACCGGTGCTGGCCTTCGCCGTGATCGGGCCGATCCAGCCTAGTGGTCTGCCGGATCCGCGAGCTGCGATGCCCCGGGGTGGACCGGCCATACCCTACGGGGGTAATGTGTGCATAGGAAGATGCCCTGGGATGGTATGGCGAACGAGGAGGCGGACATGGCCGAGACCGCTGCGATGGAGGCCCAGCCAGTGGTGCATGGCTACACCGCCCGCAAGGACGCGCACCTCAAGCGGCTACGCCGCATCGAGGGCCAGATCCGCGGGCTCCAGCGCATGGTCGACGAGGACAAGTACTGCATCGACATCCTGACCCAGGTATCCGCGGCCACCCGCGCGCTGCAGTCGTTCTCGCTGGAACTGCTGGACGAGCACCTCGGGCACTGCGTGCTGCACGCCGCCGAGCACGGCGGCGACGAGGCGCGCATCAAGGTCCAGGAAGCCTCGGACGCCATCGCACGGTTGGTGCGCAGCTGAATCGGGCAACGCCCGACCCGGGCGGACCCCACCACCCCCATGGAAAGGGAACCCATCTCGATATGAGCACCAACGCGACCTACTCCGTCACCGGCATGACCTGCGAGCACTGCGTCGCCGCCGTCACCACGGAACTGTCCGCCCTGCCCGGCGTCACCGCCGTGAGCGTCGACCTGGAGTCCGGCGGGACCTCTGCCGTGCACGTCACCAGCGAGGCTGCGCTCGACCGGTCCGCCGTTGCCGAGGCCGTCGACGAGGCCGGGTACGCCCTTCAGTAGCGAGAGTCGTGGATGCACGCGCGTGACGCACGCATCGTTCGCGGCATGACGCGCCGTGACGCCCACGGTGGGGAAGGAATGAGCAGGATGACCGCGGCCACCCGTACCGTCGATCTGGATATCGGCGGGATGACGTGCGCCTCCTGCGCCGCGCGGGTGGAGCGCAAGCTCAACCGCCTGGACGGGGTGCACGCAACGGTCAACTTCGCGACCGAACAGGCGCACGTGCGGGCCCCCGAGTCGACGGGCGTGGAGGACCTGATCGCGACCGTGCGGGCCACCGGATACACCGCCCAACCGTCCGCGCCACTGTTCCGCTCGGATGCCAGACCGGCGGAATCACCTGCCGCCGAACCGGAATCGGCCGAGCTGAGGACGCTGCGGACCCGGCTGATCGGCAGTGCCGCGTTGGCGATCCCGGTGATCGTGCTGTCCATGGTTCCCGCCCTGCAGTTCACCTACTGGCAGTGGCTGGTGCTGACCCTGGCCGCGCCGGTCGCCACCTGGGGCGCCTGGCCGTTCCATCGCGCCGCGCTGGCGAACCTCCGGCACGGCGCCGCCACCATGGACACGCTGATCTCGGTCGGGGTGGCCGCCGCGTTCGGCTGGTCGCTGTACGCGCTGTTCGCCGGCGGGGCCGGGATGCCCGGGATGCGCATGCACTTCGCGCTGCTGCCCCAGGCCGGGGCGACCCCCGAGGTGTACCTGGAGGTCGCCGCCGGGGTCACCCTGTTCCTGCTGGCGGGGCGGTACTTCGAAGCGCGCGCCAAGCGCCGGTCGGGGGAGGCGTTGCGCGCCCTGGCCGAGCTGGGCGCCAAGGAGGTCACCGTCGAGCGCGGCGGATCCCAGCGGACGATTCCGGTGGGGGATCTCGCCGTCGACGACGTGTTCCTGGTCCGGCCCGGAGAGAAGATCGCCACCGACGGGATCGTGATCGACGGTGCGTCCGCGGTGGACACCTCGATGGTCACGGGGGAGTCCGTCCCGGTGGAGGTAGCGGGCGGTGACGAGGTCGTCGGCGGCACCGTCAATGCCGGAGGCCTGCTCCGGGTGCGCGCCGCGCGGGTGGGCGCCGACACCCAACTGGCGCACATGGCCAGGCTGGTGCGCGAGGCGCAGTCCGAGAAGGCGCCGGTGCAGCGCCTCGCCGACCGGATCTCCGCGGTGTTCGTGCCTGTGGTGATCCTGATCGCGGTGGCGACCCTGATCGTGCATCTGGTGATCGGATCCGGTGTAGAGCCGGCGTTCACCGCGGCGGTGGCGGTGTTGATCATCGCGTGCCCGTGCGCGCTGGGCCTGGCCACGCCGACCGCGCTGCTGGTCGGCACCGGCCGCGGTGCGCAACTGGGGGTGCTGATCCGCGGGCCGGAGATCCTGGAGTCCACCCGCCGGGTCGACACCATCCTGCTGGACAAGACCGGCACGGTGACGACCGGCCGGATGACGTTGACCGACGTGCTGACAGCCCCCGGGGTGGATCGGTCCGAGGCCCTGCGACGGGCGGGCGCGGTCGAGCACGCCAGCGAGCACCCGATCGCCCGGGCCGTCGCCGGTGCTGCGGAGTCCGAGCTGGGAGACCTGCCGGCGGTGACGGGGTTCGCGGCGACCGCGGGGCTGGGGGTTCGTGGCACGGTGGAGGGCCGGGAGGTTCTGGTCGGCCGGCCGTCGATGCTCTCCGATGCGGGGCTGACGCTGGATCCGGCGCTGGAGTCCGCCGGCCGCGAGGCCGAGCGGGCGGGCGCGACCGTGGTCGCCGTCGGCTGGGACGGTTCCGTTCGCGCGCTGCTGGCGGTGTCCGACGCGGTCAAGGCGACATCGGCCGCGGCGATCGCGCGGTTGCGGGACCTGGGCCTGCGGCCGTTGCTGCTGACCGGCGACAACCGGACGGTCGCCACGGCGGTGGCCGGGCAGGTCGGCATCGGCGTGGACGACGTGATCGCCGGGGTACTGCCGGAGGGGAAGGTCGCGGCGGTGCGGCGGCTTCAGCAGCGCGGCTCCGTGGTGGCCATGGTCGGTGACGGGGTCAACGATGCGCCCGCCCTCGCCCAGGCCGACCTCGGCCTGGCCATGGGCACCGGGACCGACGTGGCGATGGCCGCCAGCGACCTGACCCTGGTCCGCGGCGACCTCACGGCTGCCGTCGATGCGATCCGGCTATCCCGCCGCACGCTGGGCACCATCAAGGGCAACCTGTTCTGGGCCTTCGCCTACAACGTAGCGGCATTGCCGCTGGCCGCGCTGGGCCTGGCCAACCCGTTGCTGGCCGGTGCCGCGATGGCGTTCAGCTCGGTGTTCGTGGTGACGAACTCGCTGCGGCTGCGGCGTTTCCGCTGACGGCCACGCCTTCGCGGAGCGAATCGGAGGCGTGAGCTATCCCGTCCACCGTGCCGGCGCCTCGCGCTGACATGGGCAACTCGGCGGGCACGCCATGCCGAGCTGGACGCACTCGTCCGAGCAGGTGCACGCCGGAAGCGGGTAGATGCGTGAGGGAACCGATCGTCGCAGCGCGGCCATCCTCGCGATCCGGAACTCACGCTTATCGGCGTCGCGTCGACGGACGGCCGCGACGTCCTCCGGCCCCGGATGTTGCGGCGGCAGGTACGCCAGTTCCGACTGCGAGGGGCGCAGGGACCAGCGCACCGGTGCACTGCGGCGACGGCTGCCCTGCCAGCCCTCCGGCAAGTGCTGGTCTTCGGAGGCCACCCAGGCGTGCCGATGCGCCGGCAGCTTGCGATGCCGGCGGTCGCGCACCGCATCCAGCCGCATGGTCTCGACTTCGCCGTCGTGGTCGACCGCCACCAGGTCGATGCCGCCGATGGCCAGCGCGGCCAGCAGCACCGGGAGTGTCACCGAACCGTGGTCGCGCTCCGCCTGGCCGATCGTCGACTTGCCCACCCCGACCGCCCGCGCCATGTCCCGCTGACTCATCCGCGCGTTGCGGCGCGCCCGGCGCAACAGCCCGGCGGCGTCGAACCGCGGCACCGCCGCGCGCGGTGGCCGCTCGGATCTATCGGGTCCGTGCCGCCGCCCTCGCGGACGCGACGGCTGCGGACGCGGCTCGGCGGTGACCTCCATCGGCGTCTGGGCGCACTGTGTTCCGTCCATGACGGCAGGATCGCACACAGCACTGACAATCAATGTTGACCTGCGAAAATGTGGCTTTTTCGATCCGCCGCGCACCGCCTGGACGCACCATCGTGCCGCGCGCTCTGTACTTGCCCGGCCTAACCGGGCAAGTACAGAGGGCCGGGGCGGGGACTTGTCGGCGGAGCGCGATGTGCCAGGCGTATGCCCGATTAGCCGGATACGTCGTGTCCGGCTCGGCGCACCCGAGAGAGCCCGTGGCCGTTGGCACCTTCTGCCGTCAGCGGCCAACGGCCCGGCCGTCCAGAATGAGCATGGCCGCATCTGACCGACACCGGCGGCCTGGAAAGGCGTGCATGAACTCACCAACGGCAACGATCTCCACCGATCGGGCGACGGCCGGAACGACCCAGTCACCGGCCGCGGCTGGTCGGGCGCGCGGCCACATCCGCATCGGCGTCGACACCGGCGGTACCTTCACCGACATCGTCGCGGTGGATACCGTCACCGGCGATCTCGTCACCACCAAGACCCCCTCCACCCCTGCCAACCCGGCCGACGGGTTCCTCACCGGCATCGAGAAGATCCTGGGCGCCACCGGCGCCGACCCCACCTCCATCGAATCGATCTCGCACGGCACCACCGTCGCCACCAACCAGCTGCTGGAGGGCAAGGTCGGCGACCTGGGCTTTATCACCAGCGAGGGCTTCGAATTCGTGCTGGAGATCGCTCGGCAGTCGGTTCCCGACGGCTACGGCAACTCCTACTTCTGGATCAAGCCGGACCGGATCGTGCCCGCCGACCGGGTCCGCACCGTCGGCGGCCGACTGGACTTCCGCGGCAACGAGGTCCGCCCCTTCGACCGGGAGTCCGCCGTCGCGGCGGTGCGGGCGTTCGCCGCCGAGGGCATCACCACGCTCGGAGTCTGCCTGCTGCACTCCTACGCCAACGATGCCCACGAGCGGGCCATGCTGGATGTCATCCGCGAGGAGATGCCAGGCGCCGTCGTCTCGCTGTCCAGCCAGGTGCTGCGTGAATACCGCGAGTACGAGCGGTCCGTCACCACGTTGGTGGACGCCTCGGTGAAGCCGCGGGTCGCCGCCTACGTCGCCGGCATCGCCCAGCGGCTCGCCGAACTCGACCCGAACCGGACCATCCCGTTCTCGATCATGCGCTCCAACGGGGGCGTGCTCTCGGCCGACGAGGTGGTGCACCAACCGATCAGCACCGTGCTCTCCGGTCCGGCCGCCGGCGCGCTGGGCGCCGCTGTCATCGCCGCGAAGGCCGGTTACCCGTCCGTGGTCACCTGCGACGGCGGCGGCACGTCCACCGACGTCACCGTCATCCAGCAATCCCGGCCGACCCTGACCACCGAGGGCACGGTCGGATCGTTCCCGTCCAAGATCCCCATGATCGACGTCGTAACGGTCGGCGCAGGCGGTGGCTCCATCGCGTGGATCTCCCCGGAGGGGACGCTGAAGGTCGGTCCGCAGTCGGCGGGGGCGGACCCCGGTCCGATCTGCTACCGGAAGGGCGGCGCCGAGCCCACCATCACCGACGCGCACCTGGCGCTCGGCCGCATTCCCCCGCACCTGCTCGGCGGCGAGATCCCGCTGGACACCGGAGCGGCGCGGGACGGTGTCGCCGCACTTGCCGGCAAGCTGGACCTGTCCGTGGAGGCCTGCGCGGCGGGCATCCTGGAGATCTCCGCCTGGAACCAGGCCAATGCGCTGCGCCAGGTCACCGTCAAGCGCGGCCTGGACGTGCGCGACTTCCCGATGGTCACCTTCGGCGGGTCAGGCTCCCTGCTGGCCTGCCGGCTGATGGACATCCTGCGGCTGCCAGCGGTGCTGGTACCCCCGAACCCGGGCAACGTCTCCGCCTACGGCCTGCTCACCGTCGACGTCCGGAACGACTACGTGCAAACGCATGTCTCCCGCCACGACGCCCTGGACCTGCGCGCCGTCGGGGCGATCTACGACGAGCTCACCGGCAGGGCGGCCGAGGCGCTGCGCCGGGAGGGGTTCGCCGACGTGGACCAGGTATTCGAGCGCACCGCCGACCTGCGCTACTTCGGCCAGGCCTACGAGGTGAGGGTGACCTGCCCGGACGGGCCGATCACCCAGGAATGGGCGGACGCGGTCGCGGCCTCCTTCCACGACGGGCACCGTGCGTTGTACGGCTACGACTTCGCCGGCCGCGCCGACCAAGTCGTGGAGTGGGTCAACCTGCGGGCCACCGGCATCGGGCCGATCCCCCGCCCGGAGATCGTCGAGATTCCCCCCGCTGCGGGAGATGTGAGGCGGGCGGTGATCGAGACCCGGCGGGTCTACTTCGACGGATGGGCTGACGCCACCATCTACGACCGGGCAAAACTCGGCGCCGGCGACCGGATCGCCGGCCCGGCCGTGGTCCAGGAATTCGGCTCCACCGTGCCGGTCCACCCGGGGTTCGCCGCCGACGTCGACAGGTACGGCAACATCATCATCACCCGGCAGACGGCAGGAGACCAGCAGTGAGCGCGGCACAGCGCACGACCCGGAACACCGTCACCGCCGATCCCGTCCTGGTGGAGATCGTCGCCGGCACCCTCGCCTCCGTGGAGATGGAGGTGGAGACCGCCATCGCCCGCACCTCCCGCTCCCCGATGATCCGGGACGCGCACGACTTCCGGGCCGGCATCCACGACATCTCCATGCGCAAACTCACCGGCCGCTCGTACTCCGCCCTGGTGCAGCCCATCGTCCGGGACTTCCCGGTCGACACCATGCGCCCCGGCGACGTGTACTTCCACAACGACGTCTACTCGTCCGAGGGCGGCATCGGGCACCTGCCCGACC
>JBIQML010000110.1:0-10717 GCA_044463405.1 Nakamurella lactea
CGTTCGTCCCCTACGACAACCGTGAACGAGCCCGCCGGGAACGGCCCGCCGCCGAGGTCAACCCGTCGGTGCCGCTGGCACTGTCCGCGCTGGCCGACCGCACATTGCACCCGGAGGACCCGCAGGGCATCCACGCCATCGGCGCCGTCACCGCGCTGCTGCGCCCGCCCGAACCCGCGGTACGACCCGGCGCGCCTGGCGCCGGAGCCGCGGGCCCGGCCCCGGAGCCCGCTCCCGCGCGCGTGCTGGCCCCGGCCGAGCAGAAGCTGGTCCGGGACCGACGCGTCAAGCTGTCGATCGCCGGGACGATGCTGGTCGCGCTGGCGGTACTGATCGTGATCGTCGCGGCCACCCTGATCAAGCAGTTCATGACCAGCATCGCCGAGCCCATCGAGGTGGGAGACCAGCAGCAGCAGATCTCCGTCACCCCTCCCACCACCACCCGAACCGTCGGCACCAGTTCCACCGGCCCCGCCAGCGTCACCGACACCAACACGCGGACGGGTACCGACACCACGTCGGCGTCGACATCCTCGACACCCAGCACCACGACCCAGTCGACCCACACCACCAGTTCCGCGCCGAAGCCGAAGACCATCCACGTCGCCGAGGCCACCGTGTACGACCCGCAGGGCACCCCGCCGGCCGACTACACCTCCTACGTGGACCGCGCCTTCGACGGCGACCCGGGCACCTTCTGGCTGACCTGGGTGTACAACCAGCAGTTCGGCATCGCACAGGGCGGGCTCAAGGATGGCGTCGGCCTGCTGCTGAGGTTCGACAAACCGGTCACGCCCAGCAGCGTCACGGTGTCCACCGAGACGCCGGGCACCAACGTGGAGATCCGCAGCACGCCGGACGACCATCCGTCCCTGGAGTCCACCAAGGTGCTGGGCAGCGCATCGCTGGGCAAGGATCCGGTCAGCATCACGCTGTCCAAGGCGCCCAAGTCGAAGTACCTGATCGTCTGGATCACCAAGCTCGCGCCCTACCAGGGCGACAGCACCAAGAACATCGGCAAGTTCCAGTCCAACATCACCGAGATCAGCGTCGCCGGCCGCTGAGCGGCCCCTGAAGGGTCCCTGGCCGGCCACGAACCGGCCACGGACCGGCCATGGTGCGATCGTCGTGTGCGCCCGCGCGTGAGGTCGGTCCCGCCCAGCGAGGCCGATAGGGTTTGCCCGTGGGGGGAGAGCCTGATCAGCGGTCGGATGCCGGTCTGCTGGCCGCGCACGCCGCCGGTGACCCCCAGGCCTTCGGAATGCTGATCGCCCGGCACCGGGACCGGATGTGGGCGGTCGCGCTGCGCACCATGCGCGACCCGGAGGATGCGGCGGACGCCCTGCAGGACGCGTGCATCTCCGCATTCCGGGCGGCGGCCTCGTTCCGTGCGGAATCCGCCGTCACCACCTGGCTGCACCGGATCGTGGTCAACGCCTGCCTGGATCGGATGCGCCGCCGCAAGGTGCGCCCGACGGTGCCGCTGGACGATCAGGGCCCCGCCGAGCCGGCGATGCCCCGGGATGCCATGGCCGACCGGGAACTCACCCTGGACATCACCGCCGCCCTGAGCACGCTGCCCGAGGACCAGCGGTTGGCCATCGTGCTGGTGGACGTGCAGGGCTACCCGGTGGCCGACGCCGCAGCCACGCTGCAGGTTGCCGAGGGCACCATCAAGAGCCGGTGCGCCCGGGGGCGAGCAAGACTTGCCGTACAACTCGGACACCTACGGAACCGTCCGGCGCCGGACTCCGTCGAAGGGGAACGAGGCTCACAGGGCCCGGCGCCGGTTCACGGGGGGTCGGCGCCGGGTCCGGCACCCGAGGTGGGACCCGGACCCGGGTCCGCACACAGGCAGGGAGGCGGTTGATGACTGTCCCGATTCCGCCGGGCCCGCCGTTCGACCTGGCCGTGCTGGCCGACCTGCACGCCGGGGTGTATCCGGACGACGTCGCGGCGGAACTGCGCGCGCGGGTCGCCGCGGACCCGGAGGCCTCGGCGGCGCTCGCGGCGCTCGATGCGACCATCGCCGACCTGCGCGGGCTGCGCGACCTCCCGCCGAGCCCGATCCCGCAACAGGTGGCCGCGCGACTGGACGCGGCGATCGCCGCCGAGGCCCGTGCACGAGCGGCCGTGGGAGCGCCGGTGGCCGCGGTGATCCCGTTACCGCAGGTCGGTGGGTCCCGGCCAGGAACCGGTCCGGGGGCGACGCCTCCCGCCGAGTCCGGGCCGCCGCCCTATTCAGGGCGCCCCACCGGACCCGTGGTGCCGCCCCAGGCCCGGCCGGTGAGCTCGCTCGACCAGGCCCGGCGCACCCATGCAGCGCGCACCGCCGATCGCGGGCGCAGGCAGACCCGGTGGGCCACCGGTTT
The DNA here is from genome assembly GCA_044463405.1 of Nakamurella lactea. Lineage (GTDB taxonomy): Bacteria > Actinomycetota > Actinomycetes > Mycobacteriales > Nakamurellaceae > Nakamurella > Nakamurella lactea_B. The sequence continues at coordinate 2,373 of JBIQML010000110.1, forward strand.
GGGCATCGCCGCCGCGGTCGCCGCGGTGTTCACCATCGGGGCGGTCATCTGGAACCCCGGCGGCACCCCGGGGACCGGCATGGCGGGTGGAGAGCAGGTCGTCACCACCTCGGCGTCGGCATCACCGACGGCGCCATCCGGGCCGTCCGGAGCCTCGGAGCCAGGGACGGCGGACACCGAGCCGATGGCGCCGGGCGACGCCGGCCCCGAGACGGCCGGCAACGGCGCGGGCGCCGTGCCCCCTCCGACCGGCGCTCCCGAACCGACCCTGCACGCCGTCGTCGCGGAGCCGCACCACCTGGACCGGCTGCTGCCGAAGATCGAGGGCAGCGATCCGGAGGGTCCGCTCAGCGATCCGATCCGGCTGGGCGCCTGCCTGGCCGCCAACCACGCCGGCACGCACCGGGTTCTGGGCGTGCTGCCGGTCACCTACCAGGGCCGGCCCGGCTACGCGCTGTCCGTGCGGACCTCGAAGAACACCGTGCGGATCCTGGTGGTCGGCCCGGATTGCGGCAAGTCCGGCGCCGAGCTGATGGCCCAGCAGAACGCCCACGGCTGACCGGCTGGGCACGTCGCGCCACGGCCGCGCACCGGCCCGGGTGGCGCCACGGCCGCGCGGCGGTCCGGGTGGCGCCACGGCCGCGCGGCGGTCCGGGTGGCGAGCGTTCGGTGGCCGACTGGGGGAATGCTGCTCGGTAGGGTGACGTTGCTACGGGTGAATCGCCCGCCGCGTGAAATACAGCGCCCCGCGGGCCCGTACCGTGCCCGCCCCCCGAAGGAGATGACGTCCGTGACCGATCCGACCTCCTCGACGGCCGCCCGGACCGACCAGGACGTGCGGGACGTCATCGTCATCGGCTCCGGTCCGGCCGGCTACACCGCGGCCATCTACCTGGCCCGCGCCGAGTTGCACCCGCTGGTGTTCGAGGGCTCGCAGTACGGCGGCGCCCTCATGACCACCACCGAGGTGGAGAACTTCCCCGGTTTCGCCGAGGGCATCCAGGGACCCGAGTTGATGGCGCAGATGCGCGCGCAGGCCGAACGGTTCGGTGCCGACCTTCGCCCGCAGGACGTGGAGTCCGTCGACCTCACCGGGCCGGTGAAATCGGTCATGGTGGACGGCGAGACGTACCGGGCACGGTCCGTGGTGCTGGCCACCGGGTCGGCGGCGCGCTACCTGGGCCTGCCGGACGAGCAACGGCTGATCGGCCGCGGCGTGTCCGCCTGCGCCACCTGTGACGGGTTCTTCTTCAAGGACCGCGACATCGCTGTGGTCGGTGGCGGCGACTCCGCCATGGAGGAGGCGACCTTCCTGACCAGGTTCGCCTCCACCGTGACGATCGTGCACCGGCGGGAGGGCTTCCGGGCCAGCGCGATCATGCTGGACCGCGCCCGCCAGGACCCGAAGATCCGCTGGGCCACCAACGCCGAGGTGGTCGGCGTGAACGGCGAGCGCACCGTCGACTCGCTGACCCTGCGCGACACCGTCACCGGCCAGCAGCGCGACCTGGAGGCCACCGGGCTCTTCCTGGCCATCGGTCACGACCCGCGGTCCGAACTGTTCCGCGACCAGGTCGCCACCGACGAGTCCGGATACGTGCTGGTGGGCGCCCGGGCCGTGCCGGGATCGACCGAGGTCGCCGCAACCGCCACATCCGTGCCGGGGGTCTTCGCCTGCGGGGACCTGGTCGACCACACCTACCGGCAGGCCATCACCGCCGCCGGGACGGGCTGCTCGGCCGCTCTGGACGCCCAGCACTACCTGGCCACCCAGGGCGCGCCCGACGTGGTGACCGATCCGATCGCCGCCTCCACGGAGGTGCCCGTCACCGCCGCCGACCGGTCCTCCGAGCCCGTGCTCGATCCGGTCCGCTGACCCGTTCCCCCCCCCGCACCGGTCAATCCGCCCCCCACCCGCAAGCCCCAGTTCACGCCAAACAGAAAGGCACCAGACATGACCACCAAGGTCGTTACCGACGCCACCTTCGAGCAGGAGGTCCTGCAGTCCGACAAGCCCGTCATCGTGGACTTCTGGGCCACCTGGTGCGGACCGTGCCGGAAGGTCTCCCCGTTGCTGGAGGAGATCGCCGACGCGCACGCCGACAAGGTGACGGTCGCGAAGCTGGATATCGACGCCAACCCGCAGACCTCGCAGGCGTACCAGATCCTGTCCATCCCGACGATGCTCGTCTTCCAGAACGGCAAGCCGGTCAAGGAGGTCGTGGGCGCCAAGCCGAAGGCGGCGCTGCTCGCCGAGTTCGCCGACGTGCTGGCCTGAGCCTCTTCGCGGTTCCGGTCCGGGCCCTTCCCGGCGCCCAGGCCCGCCCGATTCACCGTCCGGGCCCGCCCGATTCACCCGGGTGGCTGCACCGCTGATCACTAGCTGCCGACGCGCGCCCCACCATCGGGCGCGCGTCGGCGCGCATGTGCCCAATCCCACGCCTCCCCGGGCCGTTCCGCGTCCGTTCGGGCCCGTCCCGGTCCTACCGGCTCCTGGCAGGGGGCACAATATGAGAGGCCGGACCGGCGTCCGTCCCGCATGCGCCTCGCGCGTGGCGGGTACACCAGGCCGGTGCGGAGAGCTGACACGATCGAGGGGAGCAGCATGCTGCGACGCGGTGACCGGGGGGCCGCTGTCGCATCCCTGCGGGCGGCGCTGGCGTCATTCGGCCTGCTTCCCGCCTCCGCGGTGCAGATCACCGCAGACCCGGACGAATCGCTCTTCGATGCGAATGTCGACGCCGCCGTCCGCGCCTTCCAGCAACAGCGCGGCCTGCTGGTGGACGGCTCGGTGGGACCGGCTACCGAACGCGAGCTGGTCGCGGCCAGGTGGTCGCTGGGGGACCGCACGCTGTCCTACACGCTGTCCGCACCGATGTCCGGCGACGACGTGGTCACCCTGCAGCTCCGGCTGGCGGAATTGGGCTACAACGCGGGCCGCCCGGACGGGGTCTTCACCGGAACGCTGGATTCGGCGGTTCGCGAGTTCCAGCGCGACCGCGGCCTGCCGGACGACGGCGTGTTCGGCCCGGAGACGCACCGCGAGTTGCTGCGGATCGCGCCGATGGCCACCGGTGGTCGTCCCCAGTACCTCCGCGAGATCGAGCAGGTCCGCCAGGCGGGCCCGCGGCTGGGCGGCAAGCGAATCGTCATCGACCCGGCACACGGCGGCGACGATCTCGGCTGGTCGGTCGACGGGGTGCACGCCTCGGACCTGACCTTCGACCTGGCGCGCCGGCTGGAGGCCCGGATGGTGGCCACCGGCATGCAGGCCTCCCTCACGCGAGGTGTGCACCAGAACCCCAGCCAGGCGGAGCGGGCCAAGCTGGCCAACGACCTGGCCGCCGACCTGCTGCTGAGCCTGCACGTGGACGGCTCCCCGTCCCCGCACGCGGCCGGCATCGCGACCTTCCACTTCGGCACCGACACCGGCAACGTCTCCTCGGCCGGCGAGGCGCTGGCCCAACTGGTGCAGCGGGAACTGGTGGCCCGCACCGGAATGATCGACTGCCGGGTGCACCACCGTCCGTGGGAGATCCTGCGGCGAACCCAGATGCCGGCGGTGCAGGTGGAGATCGGCTACCTGTCCAACGCCACGGACCGGGCCCGGCTGACCGACGAGTCGTTCCGGGATCGGGTCGCCGACGGCCTGCTGGTGGCCGTCAAGCGGCTGTACCTGGACGGCCGGGACGACCGCCCGACGGGCACGTTCACCTTCGGCGACCTGCTGGACTACGAGCGCGCCGTCCGCGGCAGCTGACCGGCCGCCGGCGACCGACCGTACCGGTAGACTGCGGCGGTGTCCGGCCGGGGATCCGCTCGGCGGGACCCCATCACCGGCAGATCTCCTCGAAGGTGCCTCCCATGACGGGCAACAGCCTCGACCCGTACGTTGCGCGGTACGCCGCGCGCACGGCAGGGATGCGGGCCTCGGCAATCCGGGCACTGTTCTCGGTGGCCAACCGTCCCGAGGTGGTCTCGCTGGCCGGCGGCATGCCCTACCTCCAATCGCTCCCGCTGGAGTCGCTGGCAGCCGAGGCGGGCCGGCTCATCGCCGAGGACGGCGCGGTCGCCCTGCAGTACGGCTCCGGCCAGGGCATCGCCGCGCTGCGCGAGCAGATCTGCCAGATCATGGCGCTGGAGGGCATCTCGGCGCACCCGGACGACGTCGTGGTGACGGTCGGCTCGCAAATGGCGCTGGACCTGGCCACCCGGATCTTCTGCGACCCCGGCGACGTGGTGCTGGCCGAGGCGCCGTCGTACGTGGGCGCGCTGTCCATCTTCTCCGCCTACCAGGCGCAGGTGGTCCATGTCGGCATGGACGACGGCGGCCTGATCCCGGAGGCACTGCAGGCGGCGGTGGACAGCTGCCGGCGGGCGGGCCGAAACGTCAAGTTCCTGTACACGATTCCCAACTTCCACAACCCGGCCGGCGTCACCATGTCGGCGGACCGGCGCGGTCCCATCGCCGAGATCTGCCGCGCCGCAGGCATTGCCATCCTGGAGGACAACCCGTATGGGCTGCTGGGTTTCGACGACACCGTGCACCGGGCGATCCGCGCCGACGATCCCGACAACGTCATCTATCTCGGATCGTTCTCCAAGACGTTCGCGCCCGGGCTACGCGTCGGCTGGGCGCTGGCGCCGCACGCCGTGCGGGAGAAGCTGGTGCTGGCCAACGAGGCGGCTACGTTGAACCCACCGGTGTTCAACCAGATGATGATCTCGCAGTACCTGGCCAACTTCGACTGGAAGTCACAGGTCAAGGCCTACCGCCAGACCTACGCCGAGCGGCGGGACGCCATGCTGGACGCGCTCGCCGCGCACATGCCCGAGGGTGCCACCTGGACGGTTCCCGAGGGTGGCTTCTACGTCTGGCTCACCCTGCCGGAGGGCTTCGACACCACGGCCATGCTGCCGCGAGCGGTGAGCGCACGCGTCGCCTACGTCCCCGGAGCCGCCTTCTACGCCGATGGTTTCGGCACCAGGCAGATGCGGCTGTCGTACTGCTATCCCACCCCGGAACGCATCGTCGAGGGTGTGCGCCGGCTGGCCACCGTGCTGGAGGGCGAACTCGAGGTGATGCGGACGTTCGGCGCCGGATTCCCGTCCGGGCCGCATCGCTCGCTCGGTTCCAGCGCGCCGTCGCCCGACACCGCGTGACGGCACGTCCCCTCTGCAGCAAGGATCCTCGATGACCAACAGACACGTGATGGTGCTGGCCGGTGGTCTGTCGCACGAGCGTGACGTGTCACTGCGTTCGGGGTCCAGGCTCGCCCAGGCACTCCGCGAGGCCGGCCACGACGTGACCATCCGGGACGCGGACGATTCGCTGCTGGATTGGATCGAGCAGAACCGGCCGGACGCCGCGGTGATCGCCTTGCACGGCGGTCGGGGTGAGAACGGTGCCGTGCAAGCGGTTCTCGAGATGGCTCGAATCCCGTTCCCGGGAACGGGTTCCCATGAGTGCCGGTTGGCGTGGGACAAGGCAACTGCCAAGATCCTGTTGCAGCGCAATGAATTCCTTACGCCTCGATGGGTAACGTTGTCCCACAGCGCATTTCGTGACCTGGGGGCGCAACGCCTGGTATCGGCGTTGACCGGACACCTGGCGTTCCCGCTGATGCTCAAGCCGTACCAGGGCGGGTCGGCGCTGGGCGCCGCGGTGGTCCGGGATCCTGCCGAGCTACCCGCCGCCCTGGTGGGATCCTTCGCCTACGGCGACGTGGTGCTGGTGGAGGAGTACGTCGCCGGGGTCGAGGTGGCGGTGACGGTGATCGAGGACGGCGACGGTCCGGTGGCGCTGCCGGCGGTGGAGATCGCACCGCCCGGCGACATCTTCGACTACGAGGCCCGGTACACCGCCGGAACCACGACGTATCACACCCCCGCCCGGCTGGACGAGGCCGCGTCGGCCGCGGTGGCGGACCTGGCCGTGCAGGCGCACCGCATCCTGGGCCTGCGGGATGTCTCTCGGATGGACGCGATCGTCACCTCGGACGGCGACGCACACTTCCTGGAGGTCAACGTCTCGCCGGGATTGACCGAGACGTCGATGTTGCCGATGGCGGTGGCCGCCGCCGGCCGCGATCTCGGGGCGCTGTACGCCGAGTTGATCGAGCGGGCCATCGACCGCACCGCCGCGCCGGCGACTCGGGCCTGATCGACCGGCACTCGCAACCGGCCCGCCCGTTCGTCGACGAAACATGTTATGGCGTAACGGATGTCGCGGTAGCGCCGGCAGCCCAAGGGAATATATCGTCACCGTGACGTAATGCCACGGTGTCCGTGGCTGCGGGATTCGACCCCTATCCCGACCGTCGTCGGCGTTCAGCCCACGGGCTGGGTCTCCCGGGCGTCCGGCGCCGACTCCGGGGCAGGCGGAGCCGGTTCGCGACCGTTCTGGACCGAGGCGGCATCCTCCTGGGCCCCGGATTCCTGATCCGACCGGCCGTGCCGCCGCGCCACCTCGGGCGCCATGATCGCCACCAGCCGCTCGAGGTCGTCGACGGTGGCGAACTCGACGACGATCTTGCCCTTCCGGCGTCCCAGCTCGACCCGGACCCGGGTGTCGAACTCGTCCGACAACCTGGTCGCCAGATCCTCGACCCCCGGCATGGTCATCTTGCGCGGCGTCGGCCGGCTCCGGCTCGGGGTGCGCCGTCCGAGCAGGGTCACCGCTTCCTCGGTGCCGCGCACCGACAGGCCCTCGGCGACGATGCGCGCCGCCAACTCCTCCTGGTCCCCGGCGTCGGACAGCGACAGCAGCGCGCGGGCGTGCCCCGCCGACAGCACGCCGGCCGCGACCCGTCGCTGCACGGGCACCGGCAGGCCGAGCAGCCGGATGGTGTTGGAGATGACCGGCCGGCTGCGTCCCAACCGGGTGGCGAGCTCCTCGTGGGTGACGTCGAACTCCTCCAGCAACTGCTGGTAGGCGGCCGCCTCCTCCAGCGGGTTGAGGTTCGTGCGGTGGATGTTCTCCAGCAGCGCGTCGCGCAGCAGGTCGGCATCCTCGGTGCGCCGCACGATCGCGGCGATGGTCGGTACTCCCGCCTGCTGGGCGGCGCGCCATCGCCGCTCCCCCATCACCAGCTCATAGCCGTTCTCGACGGGCCGGACCACGACCGGCTGCAGCAGCCCGAACTCGCGGATCGAGTGCGCCAACTCGGCCAGCGCCTCGTCGTCGAACACCGTCCGCGGGTTCTTCGGGTTAGGACGTATGTCCGATACCGGAACCTCCTGGTAGCGGGGTCCGGTCCCCGGATCGGCGGCCTTCTCCGTGGCTGCGGGGGTGGGCGCGGCGCCGTCACCGCCGGCAGATGCGCCGCCGGCCCGTTGGACCCCTGCCGTGTCGTCGCTTCCGATCGCCGCTGGACCGTCAGCGCTGTGGTCGTCGTCCGGAGTGCCGCCTGCTGCTCCGTCACCACCGACCGCCGCGGGCTGGTCCGGGCTGACGGCCAGCGGCGGTCCACCCATGAAGACGTCGGAGACCGTGTTGGTCGACGGTCCGGTGGGAATCAGGGCGGCCAGGCCGCGACCGAGACCACCTCGGGACTTGCTCATCAGGACTCCTTCGCGCCGCGTTCGGCGATCTCTCGTGCTGCGTCCAGGTAGCTCATCGCACCCCGGGAGCCGGGGTCGTAGGTCAGGACGGACTGGCTGTATCCGGGCGCTTCGGACACCTTGACCGAGCGCGGGATGAGGGTGGTCAGCACCTTGGAACCGAAATGGTTGCGAACCTCCTGCGCCACCTGGTCGGCCAGCTTGGTGCGGCCGTCGTACATGGTGAGCAGGATCGTGCTGACGTCGAGGTCGGGATTGAGGTGCTGGCGGACCAGGTCGATGTTGTGCAGGAGCTGGCCGAGGCCCTCCAGCGCGTAGTACTCGCATTGGATCGGGATGAGCACCTCGCGCGAGGCCACCATCGCGTTGACGGTCAGCAGGCCCAGGGACGGCGGGCAGTCGATGAAGACGTAGTCGTAGGCAGCGTCGGCGCTGTCGATCGCATCCAGCGCCTTGCTCAGGCGGGACTCCCGGGCGACCAATGAGACCAGTTCGATCTCGGCTCCCGCCAGGTCGATGGTGGCTGGTATGCATCCCAGGCGGGGGGCGTCCGGGCAGGTCTGGATCGCCTCGGCCGCGGAGATCTCGCCGAGCAGGACGTCGTAGATGGACGGCGTTCCCACGGTGCGATTCGCCCCGAGCGCCGTGGAGGCGTTGCCCTGCGGGTCGAGGTCGATCACCAGCACGTGCAGGCCGGCCAGCGCGAGCGCCACACCGATGTTCACCGTGGTCGTCGTCTTGCCGACCCCGCCCTTCTGATTGGCCACGCAGAAGTTCCGGCG
>JBIQML010000111.1:0-10699 GCA_044463405.1 Nakamurella lactea
TGCAACATCTTGCGGTGGTAGGTACGCAGCCAGCCCATGTAGTCGCGCATGTTTCTCACCCGGCGGCGCGGGCCCTCGTCCTCGGTGCCGAGCAGGCCCAGCACGTCCTCGGCGAAGGCGACCCGCTTGTCCAGGTAGCCGCGCTCTCCCGCCAGGAACGCCCCCCACACGTCGTCCTCGACCTTGAAGAAGTTGCCCCTGCGCCCCGGCTGGGTCACGCGCTTGATGAAGCCGACCTCCGCCAGCCGGCGGGTGCTGGTCGAGATGCTGGCGGCGCTCATGCCGAGTTCGCCCATCAGGTCGGCGCTGGACATCGCGGGCGCGTTGGACAGCATCAGGCAGCCGACGATGCGGCCCTCGGAGCGCGGCATGCCCAGTTGCTCCCAGAGCATCCCCATGTCGTCGATCACGTCACGGCGATCGGCGTCGCTGATGTGGCGTGCTCCCGGGGAGGTCGAGCGTGCGGCTGTCATCAGGCGTCACCTCTCTGCGCCGATCGCCCACGGCACGTCGTCACCATTGCTCCCACCCTGACGCTATCCCGGCCGTCGCCATCCGCACGGTAGGACGCCCGGGATCGCTTGACCAAGTTGTTATCTTCAGAATCTTCCGAAGATACGCAATTTCTGCCAGAGTAGCGACACCGGTCGGGTCGCGGGTGCATGGCTCTCGCGGTCCGGCCGGATGCATCACCCGACCGGCGAGCTCGCCGGGCCGGCAGCCGGTCGTGGTCAGGAGAGACCCATGAGGACGAACCGTCTGGCAACATTCGCCATCGCAGTGGTGTGCGCGGCCGCCATGGCGGCCTGCTCGAGCAGTTCGTCGGGCAGCTCGTCCGGCAATTCCCCCTCGGGCAGCGATAGCGCCGCCGGCTCCGGAACGACCGCCTCGTCCAGCGGAAGCAGCACCGGTTCCGGCAGCGCCGGAGGCGGAAGTGGAAGCGCCAGCAGCGGTTCCGGCAGCAGCACGGCCGGCGGCGGGGGCACGATCCACGTGGCTGACGGGAACAGCGAGCTGGACACCCTGGTGCCCGGTAACACCGCGCTGGCCTTCTCCGAACTCGGCGTGCTGTTCGCGCCCATCGTCACCTTCAACTCCGACGGCAGCCTGAAGTACGTGCAGGCCGAGTCGATCACCGGCAGCAAGGGCGCCACGGTGTGGACGATCAAGTTCCGCCAGGGATGGACGTTCCACAACGGCGAGCCGGTGACGGCGCAGAGCTATGCGGACGCCTGGAACTACAACGCCTACGGCCCCCACGCCTTCGTCGCCGCGGGCCAGCTGGCCAACATCGTCGGCTACGACGAGGTGCACCCCGCCAAGGGCAAGCCGACCGCGAAGACTCTTTCCGGCCTGAAGGTGCTGGACAAGTACACCCTGCAGGTGACGTTGTCCAACCCGGACAGCCAGTTCCCGCTGGAGCTGTGCGCCGGCGACACCGCCTTCTACCCGATGCCGACGGCGGGCCTGAAGGACCTCACGTCGTTCAAGACCAACCCGATCGGTGACGGGCCCTACCAGATGGCCGAGCCCGCCAAGCTGAACCAGCAGGTGACCGTCAAGCGCTATCCGGACTACCAGGGACCGAACAAGGGCCACGTCGAGACCATCGTGTTCAAGATGTACACCAACCCGGACACCGCCTACACCGACGCGCTGGCCGGCAACCTGGACACCGCGCTGGTCCCGCAGGACAAGTTCCCGCAGATCAAGAAGGACTTCGGGGACCGGGTCGCGCAGCTGTCCGGTGCGTCCATCGAGTTCCTGGGCTTCCCGCTGTGGGACAAGCGGTACCAGAACCAGAAGCTACGTGAGGCGATCTCGCTGGCCATCGACCGGAAGACGATCAACGACAAGATCTTCGGCGGCTGGTACGAGCCGGCGGACTCGCTGTTCTCCACCGCCATGCGCGGCGGCTCCACGCACGCCTGCCAGTTCTGCAGTTACGACCCGACCAAGGCCAAGCAGTTGTTCCAGCAGGCCGGCGGCTTCTCCGGCACCATGACGATCAGCTATCCGGGAGGCGCCGGCTACGACCAGGCCTTCCAGGCGGTGGCCAACAGCATCCGGCAGGTGCTGGGCGTCAACGTGGTGGCCAAGCCCACGGTCGGGTTCTCGGACTTCTTCGCCGACGTGCAGGGCAAGAAGGTCGACGGCCCCTATCGCGGCAAGTGGGGATCGGTGTACCCCAGCCCGGCGGACACCCTGCACCAGCTGTTCCTGCCAACCGGCGCCTACAACTACACCGTCGGCGGCTACACCAACGACAAGGTCACCCAGCTGATCCAGAAGGGCGACGCGGCGGCCAATCTCGACGACGCGATCGGCGACTACCAGGACGCCGAGAAGCAGATCGAGGCCGACTTCCCGGTGGTGCCCACCTTCTACGAGACGTTCCCGGTGGTCCACTCGCAGCGGGTGGCCAACGTACACGGCCGGCCCGGCCAGATCGACACGGCCCTGGAGGATGTGACCCTGAAGTGAGCCCCGCCACCACGGCGCTGCCGCTGGAACGCATCCTGCGCCTGGTGGACGAGGTCCCCGACATCGACGCCTTTCCCAGCGTCGACGACCTGGTGGCCGGCTTCGCCGCCCTCGCCGCGGCGGAGCCGGACACCGTGCGCCGCCGCCGGATCGGATCCTCCCGGCTGGGGGAGCCGATCCATGAGGTGAGCATCGGATCCGGCGACAGGCACGCGCTGGTGTTCGGCGGGGTGCACCCCAACGAGCCGATCGGCGGCCCGACCACCCTGCACCTGGCGCGCACGCTGGCCGCCGATGCCCGGCTGCGGGATGACCTCGGCTATACCTGGCACATCATCGGTTGCGTCGACCCGGACGGCATGCGGCTCAACGAGGGATGGTTCTCCGGCCGTCTCAACCGGGCCGAGTACGGCCGGCAGTTCTTCCGCCCGTCCTCCGACGAGCAGGTGGAGTGGACGTTCCCGCTGTCGTACAAGGAGCTGTACTTCGACCGGGTGATGCCCGAGACCCGGGCGCTGATGAGCCTGATCGACGAGGTGCGGCCGACCTTCATGTGCTCGCTGCACAACGGCGAGCTCGGCGGCGTGTACTACTACGTCAGCCACCAAGCTCCCGAGCTGTACCCGCTGCTGCACGCCGTCCCCGGGCACGTCGGCGTGCCGCTGGACGCCGGCGAGCCGGAGGCGCCGTACATCCCGCAGTACGCCACCGCCATCTTCGGTGACGGGGGAGTCGAGAGGCACTACGAGTACGCCGTCTCCCTGGGCATGGACCCGACCGACGGGCTGGACAGCGGAACCTCCAGCGGCGCCTATGCCGCCAAGTACGACACGTTCACCCTGATCAGCGAACTGCCGTACTGGACCCACCCGGACGCCGCCGACACCACCCCGACCGCGACCCGCTACCCGGACGTGTTGGCCGATCGGGCGCGGGGGCTGATCGACCTGGGTGCCAGGATTGGCACCGTGCTCGCCGAGATCGCCCCGGACATCTCCCTGCAGTCACCGCACCTGCGCGCCATGCGGCAGTTCGCCCCGCACTTCCGCACCAGCGGCGAGCAGGAGCAGCGCCGCGCCGAGCTACCCGAGAACGACCGGCCCGCCACGGTCGCCGAGGTGTTCACCGGGGCCGACCTGGTGCACGGCTTCCGGATGCGCTACGGGGGCATGACGCTGCGCCTGCTGGAGGCCGAGATCGCCGCCGGCAACGGCACCCCCAGGATCCGCGGGCAGTACCGCGAACTGCTGGCGACGTACCACCGCTGGGCCGACGACGCGCTGCGCGTCACCCCGGCCCAGACGCTGCCCATCCGCTCGCTCGTCGGCGTGCAGTACGGCGCGATCCTGGCCAGCGCCGACTACGCCCGCGACCGGCACGGCCCCGCCGCCTGCGCCGGGTCCGGCGCGGCATCCGTCGCGGAGGGCTGATGGCGCGCTACGTCCTGGTGCGCATCCTGCAGCTGGTGTTCGTGTTCGTCGGCGTCACGCTGCTGATCTACCTGGCCGTCTTCGCGCTGCCCGGCGACCCGATCCGCAACCTGGCCGGACACCAGCAATTGCCGCCGGACACCATCGCCTCGATCCGGCACCTGTACCACCTGGACGAGCCGTTCTGGCAGCAGTACGGCCGCTACATCGGTGGCGTGCTGCACGGCGACTTCGGCACCGATTTCTACGGGCAGAGCGTCGTGAGCCTGATGAGACAACGCTGGCCGGTCACGCTGCAACTGGCGTCCATGGCCTGGTTCTTCGAGATCGTCTTCGGCGTCGGCTTCGGCGTGCTGTCCGCGCTGCGCCGCGGGAAGCCTAGCGACAGCACGATCCTGCTGATCTCCGTCGGCCTGATCTCCATCCCCGCCTTCGTGGCCGCGTTCGCCGCGCAACTGCTGCTGGGCGTCAAGGCGGGCATCTTCCCGATCGCCGGGAACCAGGACGGCTGGCCGATGAGCTACATCCTGCCCGCGCTGGTGCTGGGTGCCGTCGGGGCCGCGTCGGTCACTCGTCTAACCCGCTCCAGCATGATCCAGACCCTGCATGCCGACTTCATCCGCACCGCCATCGCCAAGGATCTGCCGTGGTCCCGCATCGTGTTCCGGCACGCGCTGCGCAACTCGCTGATCCCGGTGCTCACCTTCATCGCGCTGGACCTGGGCTACCTGCTCGGCAGCACGGTCGTCGTGGAGGGAGTGTTCAACCTGCCCGGCATCGGGCAGTTGCTGTTCACCTCCATCCAGCAGCAACAGGGCTCGGTGGTGGTCGGCGTGGCGACCGCGCTGGTGATGATCTTCCTGCTGCTGAACCTGCTGGTGGACCTGCTCTACGGCCTGCTCGACCCGAGGATCCGCGTTGTCTAGCCCGCTGGTCGCCACCGAGGGCCAGACCCTCGGCACCGACGCCCAGGCGGCACCGGCGGACGGCGCGTGGTCCCGGCTGCTGCGGCGCCCGGGCTTCGTCGCGTCCTCGATCGTGGTGCTGCTGTTGCTGGTGATCTCGGCGGTGCCGCAGGCGTTCGCCGGCTGGTTCGGCAACGGCGATCCGCGGGTGTGCAACCTGCTCAACAGCGCCGACGGCCCCACCGGAGGGCACCCGTTCGGCTTCGACAAGCAGGGCTGCGACGTGTACGCCAACGTCATCTACGGCACCAGGGACTCCATCAGCATCGGGCTGCTCGCCACCCTGTTCAGCCTGTGCATCGCGGTGCTGCTCGGCTGCCTGTCCGCGTACTACCTGGGCGCGGTCGACGCGATCATCGGCCGGCTGTCCGACGTGTTCTTCGGGTTCCCGTTCATCCTGGGGGCCCTCGTGCTGCTGACCACGCTGCGCTCGCACAACGTGTGGACCGTGTCGGCGGCGCTGGCGCTGTTCATCTGGCCGTCGCTGACCCGGATGATGCGCGCCTCCGTGCTGACGGTCAAGCAGCAGGACTACGTGCTGGCCGCCCGCAGCCTGGGCGCCAGCGACTGGCGGATCATCGTCAAACACCTGCTGCCCAACGCGATCTCCCCGGTCGTGGTGGTCGCGGCGCTGGGCATCGGTGGGGTGATCGCCGCCGAAGCCACCCTGACCTTCCTGGGCGTCGGGCTGCAGCAGCCGGCCATCTCCTGGGGGCTGCAACTGTCCAACGCGCAGAGCGACTTCCAGGTGCACCCGCACCTGCTGATCTTCCCGGCCATCTTCCTGGCGGTGGCGGTGCTGGCCTTCCTGATCCTCGGCGACTCGCTGGAGGACGTGCTGGATCCGAGGCGCAATGAGTCCTGACGACCGGGCCGGCGCGCCGCTGCTGGAGGTGGACGACCTGCGGGTGGAGTTCACCGTCGCCGGCCGCGGGCTGCGCGCCGTGCGCGGGGTGTCCTTCTCCCTCGCGCCTGGCGAGACCCTCGCGGTGCTCGGCGAATCCGGTTCCGGCAAGAGCGTCACCGCGCAGGCGGTGATGGGCCTGCTGGACCGCCGCAGGACCAAGGTCAGCGGATCGATCCGGCTGCAGGGCACGGACCTGCTCGCGGTGAGCGCCGCCGAACGCCGCCGCCGGCAGCGGCACCGCATCGCCATGATCTTCCAGGACGCGCTGGCGGCGCTGAACCCGGTGGTCAGCGTCGGCGCCCAGATCGCCGAGGTGCTGCGGGTGCACGGCGGCGCCTCCAGGGCGCGGGCGCGGTCCGGTGCGGTCGAGTTGATGGACCGGGTGCGGATCCCCGCGGCGGCCATGCGCTATGACAGCTACCCGCACCAGATGTCCGGCGGCATGCGGCAACGCATCATGATCGCCATGGCGCTGGCGTTGCAGCCGCAGATCCTCATCGCCGACGAGCCCACCACCGCGCTGGACGTGACGGTGCAGGCGCAGATCCTGGACCTGCTGATGCAACTGCGGGACGACACCGGGATGGCGCTGATGTTCATCACCCACGACCTGTCGGTCAGCGCCGAGATCGCCGACCGCATCGCGGTGATGTACGCCGGGCGGATCGTGGAGAGCGGGCCGGCCGCCGAGGTGTACCGGCACTCGCATCACCCCTACACCCTGGGCCTGCTGCGCTCGGTCCCGCGCGCGGCGGGGCGGGGACGCAGGCTCTCGCCCATCCCCGGCAGCCCGCCGTCACTGACGGCGCTGCCGTCCGGATGCACCTTCCACCCGCGCTGCCCGCGCGCCGCCGGCGTCTGCGCCGAGTCGGACCCGCCGCTGCTGACGGTGGCCGCCGGGCACACCAGCGCCTGCCACTTCGCCGAGGAGGTGGGCCATGACGGCGGGCGGTGAGCCGATGCTGCAGGTGCGGGACCTGGTCCGCCGGTTCCCGGTGCGCAGCAAGGGCGTGCTGCGACGGTCGCTGGGTGAGGTGCGCGCCGTCGACGGCGTGAACCTGGACATTGCCCGCGGCGAGACCGTCGGCCTGGTCGGCGAATCCGGCTGCGGGAAGTCCACCCTGGCCAGGCTGATCCTGGCCCTGGACCGACCGGACGCCGGGACCGTCACCATCAACGGCACCGACGTGTTCGCGTTGCCGCGCGGCGAGCTGCGGGCGTTCCGGCGGCACATGCAGATCGTGCTGCAGGACCCCTACACGGCGCTGAACCCGCGGATGACCGTCGGCGAGATCATCGGCGAGCCGCTGGAGATCCACTCCGATGTCGCGCCGCGCGGCGACCGGGCCGGCCGGGTCCGGCAGCTGATGGACCGGGTCGGACTGAACCCGGACCACGTCGGCCGACGCCCGCACCAGTTCTCCGGCGGGCAACGCCAGCGCATCGGCATCGCCAGGGCGCTCGCCCTGCAGCCCGACCTGCTGGTGTTGGACGAGCCGGTGTCGGCACTGGACGTGTCCGTGCAGGCGCAGGTGATCAACCTGCTGGCCGACATCCAGGGCGATCTCGGACTGGCCTACCTGTTCATCTCGCACGACCTGTCCGTGGTGCGGCACGTCTCGGACCGGGTGCAGGTGATGTACCTGGGCCGGATGGTCGAGGAGGGTTCTGCCGAGCAGGTGCACGACCGGCCGACGCACCCCTATACCCAGGCGCTGCTGTCGGCGGTGGCCGAGCCGGAGCCGGGGGCGGCCGCGTCCCGGCAGCGGATCATCCTGTCCGGCGAGGTGCCCAGCCCGCTGGATCCGCCGTCCGGCTGCCGGTTCCGCACCCGTTGCTGGAAGGCGCAGGAGATCTGCGCCCGCGAGGATCCCGCGTTGGTCGAGCGCCCCGGGTCGGACCACCCGTCGGCGTGCCACTTCGCAGACGTCGCGCTGCCGGATCCGGCCGCGGGCTGATCGCGGGGCGGCGGTTCGTCCTGGAGGGCCGGCCGGGGTCGTCCCGTCACCGCTGGCGATCGCTCCGCTCGGCGCGCATGGCCTCGGCCAACCCGGCGTTGGCGTAGGCGCCGCCCGACTGGAGGGCGGCGATCACGCCGTCCACCGTTTCCGCGGGTTTGTCCTGGCTCAGCTTGGCCTTGGCCTGCAGCCGGGTCACCGGGATGCGGAAGCCGACCGTGCCGTGGTGGATGCGCCGGGCGTAGCCGGCGTCCACCTCGCTGCCCTCCATCGGGCGGGGGTGCGGCACGTGCTGCTCGAAGCGATCCACCAGCAACCCCAGGATCCGGTAGTTCTCCTCCGGAGTCAGGATCTCCGGCGTGCCGTACAGGTGCGCCACCGTGAAGTTCCAGGTCGGCACGGCGGGCACCGTCCGGTCCGGGTACCAGCTGGGGGAGACGTAGCCGTGCGGTCCCTGCACGATCACCAGCACCTCGTGCCGGCCCAGCTCGTGCAGCTCCTCGTCCGGGCGCCCGACGTGGCCCAGCAGCACCAGGTCCTCGTCACCGCCGTCCTCGACCAGCACCGGATAGTGCGAGGCCACCGGGCCGCGCGAGGTGCAACTCACCAGCGTCACGAACGGATGCTCGATGACCAGCCGCCGGATCGCCGCCCGATCGGTCAGCTGGTAGTCCGGGTTGTGCCTCACGCCGGATCCCCGTCGCCGTCGGGCACGGCCTGAGGGTTCGCTCGGTCTCCGCAACCGTGCCCTGCGACATCGTCGCGCGGGCCCGTTCGCTCTGCCTCGCTCAGCAGGAACGGGGTCATGGTCATGGCGCTATCGCCGCGGACGCTGACGACCGCGCCGTCCGCGTCGAATCGGTAACTCATCAGCTCGCCGTAGGAATTGCCGCCCCGGCCACCGACCATCTTCAGCGTCGCGTGGTCCACCACCTCCAGCGGCACCGCATCCTCGGCCGGGTCCGCGGCGACCGGGCTGATCGCGAACAGCCGTCCGTCCAGCCGAACCACGTCGCGCACTCCCCACAGCCAGCTGAACCGGCCGGTGAACCGCGACGCGTCCTCGGGGCAGCGGGCGTGGTCGGCCTTCCGGGCGAGGGTGCGCAGCTGGAAGTAACCGTCCGCGAGCGCCGAAGCGGCGCCGTCGATCGCATTGGTCAGCACCGAGAGCACCTCGCCGTCGGCCGGGTCGGCGTAGCTGCAGGTGATGTGCCCCGGGTAACCGCCGGTGTGCCCGAACAGGTCGGTCTCCGCCACCCGGGTCAGCGACAGGCCGAGCCCGTAACCCCGCTCCTCGCCCTTGACGGACCAGGCACGGTGACGCATCCGGCGCACCGACGCGGGACGCAGCAGCCGATCCTTATCGGACCCCGGGGCATCGCCGCCCGGTGGTGGCGCATCGCTCGGTCGGAGCGCATCGCCGTCCGGCAGCAGGGCACTGTAGAAGGCCGTCAGGTCGGTGGCCGTGGCGTAGCAGCCGGTGGCCGCGGCCAGCGCCCTGGTGTCGACGTGCTCGATGCGGTGCCGGGACCGGGAGGTGCTCAGCGCCGAGTACCCGGCGGCGTAATCGGCGGCCCGCGCCGGGTCCAGTTCGGCGCCGGTGTCGGCGAGGCCGAGGGGTTCCACGATCCGGGTGCGCAGCTGATCGGCATACGGCGCACCGCCGGCGGCCTCGATCACCAGGCCGAGCAGCCCGTAGCCGATGTTGGAGTACTTGTAGTGCTCGTTGGCCGGCAGCACCGCGGCGCTGGCGTCCCGGGCGATCGCGATCAACTCGTCCCGGTTCGGGAACGGGTGCGCGAGCTGCCAGAAGTCACCGTCGGTGCTGTCCCGGATGATGCCGGCGCCGTGCCCGGCGATCTCGCCGAGCGTCCGGTCGCCGATCGCCGAGCCATCCAGCTCGGGCAGGTGCGCGGCCAGCGGATCGTCCAGGCGCAGCGCCCCCCGCTCCGCGAGCTGCATCATCAGCACGGCGGTGAAGCTCTTGGAGTGCGAGGCGATGCGGAACAGGTGCTGCGCGGTGAGCGGCCGGCCGTCCTCCAGGTCCGCGCGACCGCACGCGGTGGACAGCACCACCTCGCCGTGCCGGCGGAGGGCGGCCTGCACGCCAGGGATCCGCAGGTACCAGTGTCGGTACCCGAGCCAGGCCGGGTAGTAGGTCTGCAGGTCGGCCCACGGACCGGACGAGGAGGTGGGGGACTGGCCGGACACGTCGCTGTCCATCCGTGGCTCCTGTCTTTCATAATTACTGAAGATTCGATAGATCCGGATACTATGTCAGGAGCGAGCCGCGCGCCCGCCCGCCGGAGCGCCTGGCGGGCGGTGACGGACCCGTGAGCAGCACACCCCGGGGGTCCGCGAGCCTGCTCGCGCCCCGCCGGGACAACCGCGTACGGTGCCGATAAACTCTCTGCGAGTGCGCCCCGGCGCACCCGGCACCTGTTCCGAGCAGTTGGAGGCTCTGCGTGACTGCTGTCGCTCCACGCCCCGTGGTCACCCGCCCCTATCCGGTGTCTCGGCCCGCTAGGGGATCGAAGTTCCTGAGCTACTTCGGGACCACGGACCCGAAGGTGCTCGGGGTGATGTACTGCGTCACCTCCTTGAGCTTCTTCATGATCGGCGGGGCGATGGCCCTGCTGATGCGCACCGAACTCGCGCACCCGGGCATGCAGTTCCTCTCCTTCGAGCAGTACAACCAGCTGTTCACCATGCACGGCACGATCATGCTGCTGTTCTATGCCACGCCGATCGTGTTCGGGTTCGCGAACCTGGTGCTGCCGATCCAGATCGGCGCCCCGGACGTGGCGTTCCCGCGGCTGAACGCGTTCTCCTACTGGCTGTACTTGTTCGGCGCGATCACCGCGGTGTCCGGGTTCTTCACTCCGGGCGGCGCGGCGGCGTTCGGCTGGACCGCCTACACCCCGCTGTCGGACTCCATCAACTCCCCGGGCGCCG
>JBIQML010000112.1:0-10677 GCA_044463405.1 Nakamurella lactea
CCGGCCCCGGTGGACTGGCTGACCTCGGCCGACTACGCGGCCGAAAGGCGGGCCGGCATCTCGTTGGACGCGATCGGCGACCGGGGTGCCGGAACGCCTCCGTCCGCCGAGTCGGCCACCACCACCCACGTCACGGTCGCCGACGCCGCCGGGACGGTGGTAACGATGACACAGACCATCAACAATGCTTTCGGCGCCAAGGTGATCGCCCCGGGGACCGGGATCCTGCTGAACAACACCATGGCACTGTTCGATCCACATCCCGGCCGGCCGCATTCGGTGGCCGGCGGTCGCAGGATGGTGACGAGCATGTCCCCGGCCATCGTCACTCGGGGCGGGAGGCCGGTACTGGCGCTGGGCACCCCGGGCGGGGTGCGGATCTTCCCCGCAGTGCTGCAGGCGCTGGTCAACGTGATCGACCACGGGATGACGCTGCAGGAAGCGGTCGAGGCGCCCCGGATCTGGACTCAGGGCCAGCAACTCGAGGTGGAGCACGAGGTTCCGGAGCCGGTCCGGGCGGCGTTGCACGCCCGTGGTCACCAGGTCACACCGGTGACCACGGTGGCTGGTGGCATGAACGGCATCGCCTTCGACGCCGACGGGACGATGACGGGGGCCGCCTGCTGGCGCGCGGACGGCACGCCGGTCGGGCTCGGTGGTGGGCCGGCCAGGCCGGGCATCCGGTTTCGCACCACCGCCTGATGATGAACGGGCGTGGCCAGGCGACAGCGCAGCAGCCCCAACAGAACGGCGCCGCCGGCCGAACCGCCGGCAGGCCGGCAGGCGGGCCGGGCCAAGCGGGCGCGGGCGGACCGGCGGATTTCGCCGCCTGACCAATTCCTCACCAATCGAGGGCACCCTTGACGATCGCCGCGGTCGCCCCCGCCGCCGCCAGGGCCAGCAACAGCGGTTGGGCATGCCGGCCGCCGACCCGGCGCGCCAGCCATTCGCCCAGCAGGCTGCCCACCAGCAGCGCGCCGGCCAGCAGTGCCATCTCGGCGGCGGAGGCGCTCGGAAACCCCTTGCTGACCACCGACAACCCGTTCACCGCGATCGAACACGCCGGCACGGTGGCGACGAAACTGCGTCCCGCCCAGCGCTGGCTCGCCCCGTAGAGGGCCAGCGCCGGCCCGCCCACCCCGGCCAGCACGTTCAACGCGCTGTAGGACGCGCCGGCCACGAACGCACCCGAGGTACCTGCCAGCAGCCGCGCGGAACGCCCCCTGGCCACCAGTGCCACGGCCACCAGCAGCAGCACGCCGATCAACACCGACAGCGGTGCCGTCGGCAGGTGCTGCACCAGCAGCGCGCCCGCCGGGATCACCACGGGAGCCGGGATCAGCAGCAGCGCGACCCGCCGCCACTGCACGTGCCGCCAATGCGTGGCCAGCATGGCCAGGGATGCCATCAGGTTCAACAGGTTGCACAGCAGCACCCCCTGGAAGGGTCCCAGTGACAGGATCAGCAGGGGCGATGCCATCAGGGCGAAGCCCAACCCGGTCAGTCGCGTCACCGCCGCACCGCCGAGCACCCCCAGGGCTACCGCGAGCATGCTCACGCCGACCGATCACCCTCCTTCGGTGGCGTGCCAGATGAACGGCCGCGGCAGGGTCAGCACGCGCCGCTCCGGGGCATACCGGCCCGCCGGGGCGAACTCGTCGGTGTGCAGCACGCAGTCCACCGTCACCGTCCGGCTGCCCGGGGTGAAGGTCAGCAGCCGGCTCATCGGCACCGCGCCCTGATGGTGCTTGGTCAACGCCGAGACGTTGACGAAGTGGGTGCCCCACCGGGTCTCGATGTGGCTCTTGCCGCCGGCACGGTCGCCCGGCCAGCTGTGCGTGTGCCCGCCCAGCCACATGGCGCAACCGCCCGGCCGGGCAGCCAGCTCCGCCTCGAACGCGCCGGAATCACGGGCGCCGCCGACGAAGTAGAGGTAGGAGGCAGCATTGGGCGTGCCGGCCGGCTTGTACCCGTGATAGGGCCGATGGATCACGCCGTCGGGGTCGCGCCAGCAGCCCTCCCATTCGCCGCTGGCCACCGTGGTGTCCTTGAGCATGTAGTGATGTGCCGAGACCACCAGGTGCTCCGGGTGGGATCGCAGCTGTTCGCGCCACCACGTGAAGGTTTCGTCGGACACCACACCGCCGGGGTTGCCACCGACCTCGCTGCGTGGCAGGTGAGCGCTGGGCTCGTTCCGGTCGCTCATCATGAGCAGCAGGATGTTCCCGACGCGGACCGCGTACCGCTCCCAGGTGCCCTGCACCGGGTAGGGACGGCGGTCCGCGCGCACGCCGGAGCGCTCGGGGTGGCTACCGGTGGGATCGAGCCAGCCGTCCACCCAGGCACCCTCCGGCGCGCCGACGTCGCTCCGGTCATGGTTCCCGCCGAGGTCGTAGACCTGCTCCCGCACGTGCCGTCGCAGCACGCCGTACTGCCGCACCACTTCTGCCCCCTCGGCGTCGTCCGGAGCGCCTTGCGTGCCGGAGTGGTCGCCCAGGTTCAGCGCGATGTCCCAGTCGAAACCGCCCGGATCCTCGGACTGTCGTAGGGCATCCGCCAGGCTCTCCCGGCCGTGTGTCAGGTCGGTGCCGACGTGCGCGTCGGACAGCGCCCACAGCACCAGCGGCCGGTTCGGATCGTCCCGGGCGTGCGACATCAGACCGTCCGGTCGGGGGCGGTGCCCGGCGGCCAGAACCGGCACGAGACGCCGTGCCCCGCCTCGTCCTCGTGCCAGGCGGGGCTGCCCGCCGCTGCGTGGTCGGTGCCGAAGACGCAGGGTCCACCATCGGCGCGGCCGCGGAAGTCTGGCACCTCCGGAACGGCCGCCAGCCGACGACGCTGCTCGACGGGATCCGGCACCGGCACCGCGGCCAGCAGCATCCGCGTGTAGGGATGCTGCGGAGCGGTGTACACGTCTGCGGCCGCGCCCAGCTCCACGATCTGGCCGGAGTACATCACCGCGACCCGGTCGGCGATCTGGCGCACCACCGCCAAGTCGTGCGCGATGAACAGGTAGCTGACTCCGAGCCGGCCCTGCAGCGACATCAACAGGTCGACGATCTGCGCCTGGATCCGCACGTCCAGTGCCGACACGGGTTCGTCGCACACCACGAAGTCCGGATCCACCGCCAGCGCACGGGCGATGACGATGCGCTGGCGCTGCCCACCGGAGAACTCGTGCGGGTAGCGCCGGCGCACGGCCGGTTCCAGCCCCACCAGGGTCAGCAACTCGTCCACCCTGGCACCGATCCGGTCCGGTGGCACGGTGCGGTGCACCCGCAACGGCTCGGCGAGGATCCGTTCCACCGTCATCCGCGGATGCAGGCTGGAGTAGGGGTTCTGCAGCACGAACTGCATGTGCCGGCGCATGCCGCGAAGCTCCCGCCGGCCGAGCGCGGTCAGTTCACGGCCGAGCAGCGACACCGACCCGGCCTGCACGGGCTGCAGCCGCAGCACCGCCCGGCCCGTGGTGGTCTTACCCGAGCCGGACTCGCCGACCAGGCCGAGCGTGCTCCCCGACCAGATGTCGAAGCTCACCCCGTCGACCGCGGTGATGGCCGGATGGCCGCGACGGGGCGGGAAGGTCACCGTCAGGTCCCGCACCCGCAGCAGCGGCGCGTCCGGTTGCTGGCCAGGCCCCTCGAGAGCCGGAGCCTGAAGGCGTTCCGGCGCGCTCATCGGCCCCTCCCGGGGGTCAGCCGCGGCACCGCGTCGATGAGCGAGCGGGTGTACTCGTCCCGGGGGTCGGACAGGATCTCCTGCACCGGGCCGGACTCCACGATGGCGCCGCGGTACATCACGTAGACACGGTCCACCATTCCGGCGATCACCCCGAAGTCGTGGGTGATCAGCATCAGCGCCATGCCGAGCTCTTCGCGCAGCCGCACCAACAGCCGCAGGATCTGTGCCTGCACGGTGACGTCCAAGGCGGTGGTCGGCTCGTCCGCGATCAGCAGGTCCGGCTCGCAGGACACCGCGACGGCGATCAGCACCCGCTGGCGCATGCCGCCGGAGAACTGGTGCGGGTAGTCGTCGGCCCGCCGCTGCGGATCACGGATACCCACCAGGTCCAGGAGTTCCACGGTTCGCCGCCGGACGGCCGATCGGGACATCGACGTGTGCCGGCGCAGCATGTCGTCCACCTGGGCCCCCACCGTGAGCACCGGGTTCAGCGAGGTCATGGGATCCTGGAACACCATGGCGATCCGCTTGCCGCGGACGTCGCGCATGGCGGCCTCCGGCAGCGCGAGCAGATCGCGTCCGGCGAACTCCACCGATCCGCCGACCGAGATGCTCGATCCCTCCGGCTGCAATCGCATCACACACCGCGCGGTCACGCTCTTGCCGCTGCCCGACTCGCCGACGAATCCGACCGATTCCCCGCCTCGAACGTCGAAGTCGATGCCGGTGACGGCGGGCACCGGCTGCCCTCGGCTGGTGAACTCGGCGGTCAGCCCGCGTACCCGCAACAGCGGCGGCGCGGCCCCACCGTCCGCCTGCGCGCCGGATTCGGTAGCCATCGTCACCGCCTTCCCGTCACGTCGAGCATCTCGCGCAGCCCGTTCGCCAGCACGATGAAGGTCAGGGTGGCGAACACGATGGCACCTGCGGGCGCTATCACGTTCAGCGGCGCGAGTTCCATGAACTGCCTGCCGCTGGACAGTTCCCCACCCCAGTTCGGGTCGGGCGGCGGCGGTCCCAGCCCGAGGAAGGACAGCGCGGTCACGGTGAAGATGGTGCGGGACAGGGTCAGGCTGGTCTCCACCAGGATCGGCGAGATGACCATCGGCAGCACGTGCCGTCGCACCAGGGTGAACTCGCCGACGCCCACACTGCGCGCCGCCTCCACGTGGTCCCACCGCTTGACTGACAGCACCGGGCCCCGCACCACCCTGGCCAGGCGGGGCGTGTAGACCACGGCGATGGTCAGCACCAGGTTGGGGATGGTGGGCCCGAGCGCCGCCACCACCGCGATCGCCAGCAGGAAGGCGGGGAACGCGAACAACACGTCCAGCACGCGCATGATCGCCTGATCCACCACGCCGCCGAGGTATCCGGCGAGCATCCCGAGCACCAGCCCGGCCAGCAAGGCCAGCACCACCGCCACGACAGTGATCAGCAGCGTCGACCGGCCCCCGATGATCACCCGGGACAGCACGTCCCGGCCGATCGAGTCGGTGCCCAGCCAATGCGCGGCGCTCGGCCCGGCCAGCGAGTCGGCCGACGTCTGCGCGGCCGGGTAGGGCACGATCAGCGGCCCGAGTGCGACCACCACCACCATGGTCACGAACATCACGGCGCCGGTGATCACCAGTCCCCGTCCGCCGGAGGCACCGCGCTGCTTGGGCCGGCGTCCTCGAGCGGTGACGCCGGGCACCGCGCCCGGCTCGGCGATGGTGGACGGATCAGTCATAGCTCACCCTGGCGTCGACTCGGGCGTAGGCGACGTCGACCGCCACGTTGACCAGCACCACGATCAGCGCGACCAGCAGCACGATGCCTTGGATCACCGGGTAGTCCCGTCCGGTGACGGAGTCGAACAGCAACTGCCCCATCCCGGGAATGTTGAAGATCGATTCGATGACGATGCTGCCGCCCAGCAATGCGGCGTACTCCAGTCCGGTGACGGTGATCACCGGGGTCAGCGCGTTGCGGACCAGGTACTGGCCCAGCACGGTGCGCGGGCGCAGGCCCTTCGCCCTGGCCACCATGACGAAGTCCTGGCTGGACACCTCCAGCACCGCTGCCCTGGTGTTCTCGGAGATGGTCGCCGAGATCGCCAGCGCCAGCGACAGCGCCGGCAGCAGCAGGCTGCCGACGTTGGCCAGCGGGTCCGTGGTGAGCGGGGTGAAGCTGAAGATCGACAACTCCGGGAGGTACAGCCCGACCAGCAGCACGATCAGGGTGGCCACCACGAAATTCGGCACCGCCACCAGGAACCCGTTCAGTCCCCGAACCGCCCAGTCCACCCGTCCCCGTAGCCGGGCGGAGAGCAACCCGGTGGTCACACCCAGCAGCGCGGCCATGATCGCCGCGATGAAGGTGAGCTCGGCGGTCACGCCGAGCCGGGTGAACAGTTCCTCGGTCACCGGGCGGTGCGTGATGAAGGATGTGCCGAGATCGCCTTGCAGGGCCCGCGTCAGCCAGTCCCAGTACTGCACCCAGATCGGCTGGTCGAGGCCCAGGTTGTGCCGGATCTGCTCCAATACCTCCGGGGTGGCGCCCGCCATGGTGCCCGTCACCTGCTCGGCGAAATCGCCCGGTAGCGAACGCACCAGCAGGAACGCCACGACCGACACGCCGAACAGGATCGGCACCGCCCATGCCAGGCGGACCAGCACCACCCGCCTCATCGGTCGGCCCACCACTCACCCGGCCGGATGCGGTCGATCGAGCGCACCGTGCTACTTGTCCAGCCAGGTGGTGCGCACGTAGCTGCGGATGTTGGCGGGCAGTGCCACATACCCCTTCACGTAGCCCCACCACATCTCCCAGCGCAGCGGGTATTGGTAAATCTCCAGGTTGAACACCTGGTCCGCCACCAGCTTCTGGATCTCCTGGTAGTCGGCGGCCCGCTTTCCCTTGTCCAACTCACCGCGGGCCTGGTGCACCAGATCGTCGTAGTGCGTGTCGGTCTGCCCCATGGCCTTGCCGTACTCGTTGGTGGTCAGCAGCCGGCTGCAGATGGCGTCCGGGTCCGGCGTCCAGGACAGCGCCACCGAGAGGATCCCGTAGTCGCCGTTCTTCCACTTGTCCAGCAGGGGCGCCGTCTCCATCGGTTTGAGGTTCACCTTGATGCCGGCCTGTGCCCATTGCTGTTGCAGGATCTGTGAGCACTGCACGTCCAGGTCGTTGGCCGCCACCACGATGTAGTCGCCCAGATCGATCCCGTCGGGATGTCCGGCGTCGGCCAGCAACTTCTTGGCCTGCTCCACATCGTGCTGGTAGTAGGGCATCTCGCCGGAGCCGTCGTATCCGCCGACCTGGCTCTCCGGGATCAGCGCACCGACCTTGCCGGACCCGGCCAGCACGGTCTGCACGCAGGCGGCCCGGTCGGTGGCCAGGCTCAGTGCACGCCTGACGTTGACGTCGTCCAGTGGCTTGCGACTCTGGTTGAGCCACACCGGGAACGTGCGGGACGTCTGGCCGGGGGCGGACACCAGTTCCTTCGACGTCTTGACGATCTGAGCGGCCACCTTGGGGTCCTTCAGCCAGGTCATGTCGATGGCCTTGGACCGCAGTGCCGACGTGATCGAGGACTGGTCCTTGAAGAACTTGAACACCACGGAGTCCAGGTACGGCAGGTCCTTCTCGAAGTAGTCGTCGAACGACTTCAGGCTCAACTGCTGGTTCGGGGTGTAGGCGTCGAACACGAACGGGCCGGTGCCCACCGGCTTGGAGTCCTGGTCCTTGACGCCCTTGGGCATGATGACACCGTCCGGGCAGGTGGCCATGTAGTACAGGAACGCCGCGTCCGGGCTCTTGAGCTCGAACTTGACCGTGTACTCGTCCACCACGGTGACCGCCTTCACGGTCTCGAAGGTGGTGGCCTGCCTGCTGGCGTTCGCCGGGTCGAAGATGTAGTCGAAGGTGTACTTCACGTCGTCGGCGGTCAGGTCCTGCCCGTTGTGGAACTTCACGCCCTTGCGCAGGTGGAACACGTAGGTCGTCTCGTCCGGATTCTCGAACGACTCGGCCAGGTCCGGTTCCGGTTCCATCTTCGGGCTCCAGCGCAGCAGGCCGTTGAACAGCAACGCCAGGAAGTCGTAGGACGAGAAGGCAGCCGTGGTATGCGGATTGAGCCCGATCGGGTCCGCGTCCGCCCCGATGGTCAGCGTGCCACCGCTCTGCGGGGCGCCCTGTCCGGCGGTGTCCTGCGGCCCGGCCGCGCTGGAGGACGACCCATCGGCGCCGGAGGCACCACCCCCGGTACTCGGCGAGCTACCGCTGGCGGCGCTGCTGGCCGATCCGCCAGAGTCTCCGGTGCCGCATGCGGCCAGCAGTCCGGGCCCGAGTGCCATCGCTCCTCCCCCCGCGAGCATCATGCGCAGCAGGCCGCGGCGCGAGAAGGCCGCCGGGCCCGGTGCGGGTCGGTCGGGGGTCGGTGATTCGGTGTGCTTCGGGCCCATGGTGCGTCCCTTCCGGTGTGTGCAGGGGGCGGGCGGCGCTGCGTCAGCGGCCGCCTCGGTGGGGGCGGAGCGATTCCAGGACGGTGCTGGCGCCGTCCCGGCGGACTCCGGTCAGGGCAGAGCGCCGGGCCGGTAGTCGGTGTCGGGTTCGAACGGGTACATCGGCCGGCGCCGGCGGGCGTAGTCGAACTGGTCGACCGACAGCCGGGTGACTCCGGGGGTGTCCACCATCAGCTGCTCGCCGCAGACCGCACCGTAACCGGCCTTGGGCGAGTTGACGCCCTTGCCGACCACCGCGGCGAAGTCGGCGGGTTCGACACCGACCATCCGCAGCAGTTCGGCCGAGGTGTTGCCCATCGGGTGGGAGGTGACCACCACCGCGAGCCCGCTGCCGGTGCGCAACGCCACCGTGGGGCCCGCGTTGTACCGGCGGAACCCCCCGTGCGTGGGCCCGGAGTCCTCGAACAACCCGTCGGCGCGGGCCGTCAGCGTCGCATCCAGCGGCTGCGGCTTGCCCTCCTGCTCGGTGCTGCGGCCACCCACGGTCACCGACACCCGGTCGCCGACCGTGGCCGACGCCAGCTCGGCCACCGCGGCAGGGTCCCACACCGTCATGGCGATGCCGCCGGTGCCCGCGGCGACGGCGGCGTTCAGGATGGAGGTGGAATCCCCGCAACTGCCGCCACCGACGTTGTCGCCGACATCCAGCAGCAGGATGGGGCGCTCGCCGTCGTGCCGCGAGACCCGCTGCAGCGCCTCGTCGATGGTCACCGCGTCGCCCTGCAGCTCGGCGCGGGCATCCCACAGCAGGCCGGCAATCTCGTTCGCCGCGGCCCGCGCGGCGGCGGGGTCGTCGCGGTGGCTGGCCAGCACCGCCATCCCCATCTGCTCGACGTCCGCGTACGGGAAGCCCTCGGCGATGCTGACGTCCAGCATCCCGGGCCGGCTCTCCAGCTCCCGGCAGCGCGCCAGGATCCCGGCCATCGGTTCGTCGCCGGTGTCCTGTTTGACGATGTTGACGACCAGCGGAAGTTGCTCGAACGCGGTCGCGGGCCGGGGAATCCCGTCCAGCAGGGACAAGATCACCGACCGGCACTCGAGCGCCCGATCCCTGGCATCGACGTGCGGGTTGGTCTGGAAGATGCGCAGCACGTCCACCGCGTCCACCAGCCGGCGGTCCACATTGGCGTGCATGTCCAGCACCACACCGATCGGCACGTCCGGCCCGACGACCGCCCGCATCCGTTCGGCCGCCTCCGCGTCAGCGTGCTCGGCATTCTCGGCGACCGCCGCGCCGTGCAGCGCCAGCAACACGGCGTCGAAGGGACCCTGGTCGCGCAGCGCCGCGGCCATGTCGGCGGTGGCACGGTCGAAGGTGTCCGCGGTGAACTCCCCCAGCGCGCCGGCCCGATAGCTCACCAGCGGCACCAGATCCACGCCGTCGGGGAGGTCGGGATCCAGGAACCCGGCGAGCGTCGCGGTGGAGCCCAAGTAGTGTTCCGCGATCTCCGCGCCGCGGTGCACGCCTCCCTCGGACCGCATCCGCTCGATCGTCGAGGCGACGGTGGAGAAGGTGTTGGCCTCCAGGGACAGTCCGAGCACAGCCATACGAGTCAACGGGGCCTCCTCAGAACGCCGGCGTTCCGATCGCGTTTCACCGGTTGCAATGGCGGTCCCATTCCTACCAGTCGGATAGCAGGAATACAAGAGGATCGGCATCTAGGTTTCATCAGGCGGACCGGGCTAGCATGTGGCCGGTACGGGTTCCCCGTCCCGTGCCGGCGCCATCGGCACCGTCGGGGGCCCGCGATTTGCGACCGCACAGGAAGGGCACCCACCATGACCGCTCCCACCGGCCGGCTCGCCGGACGGACCGCGCTGATCACCGGTGCGTCCCGCGGTATCGGCGCCGCGGTGGCCCGCCGGTTCGCCGCCGAAGGGGCGTCGGTCGCCATCGGACATCAGCCCACCGACGAGATGGCCACGTTGGCAACAGAACTCGCTGCGGGGATACGTGGCGATGGCGGAACGGCGGTGACGGTGTCCGGCGACCTGGCCGATCCGGACGGGCCGGGCATCGTCGTGGCGACCGCCCGGGAGGCGCTCGGGCCGCTGGACATCCTGGTGGCCAACGCCGCCGCCACCGGCCGAGCCGCCTGGGACGAGATGACCGTCGAGCAGTGGGATCAGGTGCAGGCCATCAACGTCCGGGGCACCTGGCTGCTGGCCAGGGCCGCCAAGCAGGACCTGGTCGCGTCCGGGCGCGGTGCCATCATCACGCTCACCTCGGTCATGGCGATGACCGGACAGCCGGGCGCGCTGCACTACACGGCCTCGAAGGCGGCGATCCTGGGCATGACCAGGGCCCTGGCCCGCGAGCTGGGGCCGGACGGCGTCCGGATCAACGCCGTGATGCCGGGGGCCATCCGGACCGAGCACGAGGTCGAACTGTCCCCGAACGCCGACGACGTGGCCGCCCGCATCCTGCCCAAGCAGTCGCTTCAGCGGCGGGGCTAAGCCGAGGACCTCGCCGGCGCGTTCGTGTTCC
>JBIQML010000113.1:0-10620 GCA_044463405.1 Nakamurella lactea
TCACCTGGTGGGTCAACCGCAAGGACGCCGAGGGCAACAACCTGTTCGAGGGCGGCTTCCTCGGCCTGGACAACATCGGCGCCTTCGACCGCTCCCAACCGCTGCCCGGCGGCCGGGTCCTCGAACAGAGCGACGGCACCGCATGGATGGCGATGTACTGCCTGGACATGCTGCGGATGGCGGTCGCCCTGGCCCGGGAGGACCACACCTACGACGACCTCGCGGTGAAGTTCCTGGACCACTTCTGCTACATCAGCACGGCTGCCAACGATCTCGGGCTGTGGGACGCGCGGGACGGCTTCTTCTACGACCACGTGCGCAGCCCGGACGGTGACGTGCGACCGGTCCGGATCCGGTCCGCGGTCGGGCTGATGCCGCTCGCCGCGGTCGCCGGATTGGACGAGAAGATCCTGTCGGCCATGCCCGCGCTGGCCGACCGGCTGAACTGGCTGCGCACGCATCGCCCCGACCTGACCGACGCCATGCACTTCGACCAGCCCGCCGGCACCGGACTGCTGGCCATGATCGAGCCGGACCGGCTGGTGCAGGTGCTGCGGGTCGCGCTGGACCCTGCGGAATTCCTCTCCGGTCACGGGCTGCGCAGCCTGTCCGCCGCGCACCGGGAGGATCCTGCGGTGGTGCACGTGGACGGGCAGACGTTCACCGTCGACTACGAGCCGGCCGAGTCCCGCACGCCGTTGTTCGGCGGCAACTCCAACTGGCGCGGCCCGGTGTGGTTCCCGATCAACGCGCTGCTGATCAGCGCCCTGCGCCGGTACGACGCGCACCTGGCGGGGTCCCTGCGCATCGAGCACCCGACCGGATCGGGCCGGGAGCACACCCTGTCCGAGGTCGCCGACGACCTGTCCGACCGGCTGATGTCGCTGTTCCTGCCGGGACCGGACGGCCGGCGACCCTGCCAGGCGAGCCTGCCCTGGCAGGACGACGTGCTGTTCAACGAGTACTTCCACGGCGACACCGGCGCCGGGCTCGGCGCCAGCCACCAGACCGGCTGGACCGCGCTGATCGCGGCGTTGGCCCTGGGCTGGCCGCGCTGAGGAAGGCCCTGCATCGGGAAGGCCCGCTGACGTTGCCCCCGCTGAGCAGCGCCCGCCGAGCGACCGTTCCACGGCGCGCCGTGTACCGAACCTTTGACGACCGTCACCGAACAGTTATATTCGACGCATGAAGGTTGCGTGCATCGGTGGCGGCCCGGCCGGGCTGTTCACGGCGATCTGCCTGCGCCGTGCCGATCCCACCATCACGGTGGACGTGTTCGAGCGCAACGCCGCCGACGAGACGTTCGGGTTCGGGGTGGTGTTCTCCCAGGAGACGCTGGAGAACATCGAACAGGCCGATCCGGAGTCGTTCCAGCGCATCGCGGCCCGGTTCCGGCACTGGTCGGCCATCGACATGGACGTGATGGGCTACCGGGAGCTCTCCGACGGCCACAGCTTCGCCGCGCTGTCCCGCCGGGAACTGCTGGGGATCCTGTCGGACCGCGCCGTGCAGCTGGGAGCGAACGTGCGCTTCCACACCGACGTCGCCGACCCGCTGTCCCTGACCGGCGACTACGACGTGCTGCTGGCCTCCGACGGGGTCAACAGCGTCACCCGGACCGCCCTGGCCGACGCGTTCAGGCCCAGCTGCGACCAGCGCACCAGCAAGTACGCCTGGTTCGGCACCCACCGGCCGTTCGCCCAGTTCACCTTCCTGTTCGTGGACTCCCCGTACGGTCTGTTCTGGGCGCACATCTACCCCTACGACGAGACCACCAGCACCTTCATCGTGGAGACCTCCCCGGAGACCTGGCGGCGCGCCGGGCTGGACAAGTTCGCGGCGGTCACCAGGGCGCCCGGGGAGAACGACACCGACTCGATGCGGTTCTGCGAGGACCTGTTCGCCGAGCACCTGGACGGATACCCGCTGCTGGGCAACAACTCCAAGTGGCTGGAGTTCCCGGTGATGCGCAACGAGTCCTGGCACGCCGGCTCGGTTGTGCTGGCCGGGGACGCCGCGCACACCGCGCACTTCTCCATCGGATCCGGCACCAAACTCGCCCTGGAGGACGGCATCTCGCTGGCCAACGCGCTGCTCACCGAGGAGTCCGTCGGCGCCGCGTTCGAGGCCTACGAGGCCGAGCGCAAGCCGCTGGTCGCGTCCCTGCAGCGCGCCGCGCAGACCTCGCTGGAATGGTTCGAGGGGGTACAGCGCTACCGGAACCTGGCGCCCGAACAGTTCTGCCTGCAACTGCTCACCCGCAGCCAGCGCGTCACCTACGACAACCTCAAGCTCCGGGACGCGGACTACGTGGGCCGGTTCGACGCCTGGTTCGCCGAGCGCGCCCGCGCCGACGGCTACCAGGTCGCCGACGGGACGCCGCCCATGTTCTACCCGTTCCGGTTGCGGGAGCTGTTGCTGCGCAACCGGATCGTGGTCTCGCCGATGGCGCAGTACTCCGCCGAGGACGGCATGCCGAACGACTGGCACCTGGTGCACCTGGGTTCCCGGGCGGTGGGCGGCGCCGGCCTGGTGTTCACCGAGATGACCTGTGTCTCGCCGGAGGGGCGCATCTCGCCCGGCTGTCCGGGCATCTGGACCGACGAGCAGGCCGCGTTCTGGCGGCACATCGTCGAGTTCGTGCACGGCAACTCGCATGCCGCGGTCGGGCTGCAGATCGGTCATGCGGGGCGCAAGGGCTCCACCAAGCGCATGTGGGAGGGTGACACCGACCCGCTGGACTCCGGGAACTGGGAGATCCTGGCACCGTCGGCGCTGCGGTACCGACCGGACAGCCAGCTGCCGCGCGAGATGGGGCCGGCCGACTTCGAGAAGGTGCTCGATGACCACGCGCAGGCCGCGCGTCGCGGAGCGGAGGCCGGCTTCGACATCCTGGAACTGCACTTCGCGCATGGCTACCTGGCCTCCAGCTTCCTGTCCCCGCTGTCCAATCGCCGGACCGACGAGTTCGGCGGCGACCTGGAGGGCAGGGCCCGCTTCCCGTTGCAGATCGTGGACGCTGTCCGGGCGGTGTGGCCGGCCGGTCGGCCGATGAGCGTGCGGATCTCGGCCACCGACTGGGTCCCCGGCGGCTTCACCGGCGACGACGCGGTGGCGTTCGCCCGGATGCTGGCCGAGCACGACGTGGACATCGTCGACGTGTCGACCGGGCAGACTTCGATCGACGCCAAGCCGGCGTACGGGCGGCTGTATCAGACGCCGTTCGCGGACCGGATCCGGCAGGAGGTCGGGATCCCGACCATGACCGTGGGGGCGGTGGCGTCGGTGGACGACGCGAACACCATCATCGCGTCCGGACGGGCGGATCTGGCCGTGCTGGCGCGGCCCCATCTGGTGGATCCCTACTGGACGCTGAACGCCGCGCTGGACCAGGGTTTCGAGGGGCACGAGTGGCCGGTGCAGTACCTGTCCGGCAAGCGGGCCCGGCGACGGGAGCAGCAGCCGTGAGTGACGTGGGTCGGCCGACGCGATCGAGCACCTGGGATGCGAATCGAGCACCCGGGATCTCGGGTGCTCAGCGCGAAAGGGGGGTGCTCGATCACGATGGGTCCTTCGCCCTGAGCGACGAGCAGCGGACGCTGATGGACCGGGCCCGGCGACGGGAGCAGCAGCCGTGAGTGACGTGGATCGGCCGACGCGATCGAGCACCCGGGATGCGAATCGAGCACCCGGGATCTCGGGTGCTCAGCGGGAAAGGGGGGTGCTCGATCACGATGGGTCCTTCGCCCTGAGCGACGAGCAACGGGCGCTGATGGACCGGGCCCGGCGCATCGCGGGCGAGATCCTGGTGCCGATAGCCGAGTCTGGAACCCCCGGACGGGTCAACCGGCCGCTGGTCGCCGCCCTGGGGGAGCACGGCCTTCTCGGCCGGCTGTTCCCCGATATTGGCGGTGACGAAGCATTCGGCCACGCCGGCGACGCACCGTCCGGAGACCCCGCTTCCACCCGCCAGGTCGCCGCCTTGGACCTGTGCCTGCTACGCGAGGCGATCGCCGAGGTGTGCCCGGAGGCCGAGACCGCCCTGGCCTTGCAGGGTCTGGCCGGCTACCCGATCCTGCAGTCGGGCACCGCCGACCAGATCGAGAAGTACCTGCCGGGCATCGCCGCCGGCACGTCGGTCGCCGCGTTCGCGCTGACCGAGCCCGGCGCCGGCTCGGATGCCGCCGCGCTGTCGCTGCTCGCCGAACCGGACGGCCCGGCCGATCCGGACGGCCCGGCCGGACCCGACGGCGCCACCCGCTGGCGCCTGACCGGGGAGAAGCTCTGGATCTCCAACGCCCCGGATGCCGACGTGTACACGGTGTTCGCCCGCACCACCGTCGGCGCCGGCGCCCGCGGGGTGTCCGCCTTCGTGATCCCCGCCGACCGGCCCGGCCTGGGCGGCGAGTCGCTGGACCTGCTGGCCGAGCATCCCATCGGCACCGTCACCTTCGACGGAGTCCCGGTGTCCACCGACGACCTGCTGGGCGAGCGGGACCGCGGGTTCCGGGTCGCCATGCGCACCCTGGACCTCTTCCGGCCCAGCGTGGGCGCCTTCACCATCGGCATGGCGCAGGCCGCGCTGGACGCCGCCGCCGA
This sequence comes from Nakamurella lactea, assembly GCA_044463405.1. GTDB lineage: Bacteria > Actinomycetota > Actinomycetes > Mycobacteriales > Nakamurellaceae > Nakamurella > Nakamurella lactea_B. The sequence goes on from JBIQML010000113.1 coordinate 4,600, forward strand.
GCACGCCGTCTCCCGGGCAGCGTTCGGGGGGACCCTGGCCGACCGGCAGGCCGTCGCCCACCTGCTGGCCGACGCGACCGCGAGGGTCGCCGCCGCGCGGCTGCTGGTCTACGCCGCCGCGTCCGCCGTGGACGCCGGGCACGGGCAGCCCGCGCTGTCCGCCTCCGCGAAGCTGCTGGCCACCGAGACGGCGCAGGCGGCCATCGACGCAGCCCTGCAGGTGCACGGGGCGAGCGGTCTGCGGCGCGGCCACCGGCTCGAGCATCTGTACCGTGACGTGCGCGCCACCCGGATCTACGAGGGAGCCAGCGAGGTGCAACGCGACATCATCGCCCGAGACCTGTTCGCCCGAGCCCGAGAACGCCTCGCGGGCCCCGGCCAGACGGGAGGAGGGCGGTGACGGGATTCACCGGCTCGGCCGGTCCGACCGGCCGGTGGCAGCACCTGGACGTGGCCGCCGACGGCGGCGTGCTGACGATCACCCTCAACCGGCCGGACAAGCTGAACGCGCTGACCTTCGAGGCGTACGCCGACCTGCGGGACCTGATGCACGAGCTGTCCGCGCGCGGCGAGCACCGCGCGGTGCTGCTGCGCGGCGAGGGGGACGCGTTCTGCTCCGGCGGCGACGTGCAGGAGATCATCGGGGAGCTGCTGGCCATGCCGCCCGACCGGCGCCTGTTCTTCACCCGGATGACCGGAGAGGTGGTCCGCGCGATCCGCGAGTCGCCGCTGCCGGTGGTGGCGGCCATCCGGGGCATCGCCGCCGGGGCAGGCAGCGTGCTCGCCCTCGCCTCGGACTTCCGGATCCTCGGACGATCCTCCCGGCTGGCGTTCCTGTTCACCAAGGTCGGCCTGGCCGGAGCCGACATGGGCGCCGCGTACCTGTTGCCGCGGCTGATCGGCGCCGCCAAGGCCACCGAGCTGCTGATGCTCGGCGACACCATCGACGCCGCCACCGCCGAGAGGTACGGCCTGGCCACGGATCTGGTGGACGACGACCGGGTCGACACGGCCGCGCGGAAGCTGGCCGAACGGCTGGCGACCGGCCCGGCCCTGGCCTACGCGCAGACCAAGATGCTCATCACCCGGGAGCTGGACATGAGCCTGGCGGCGGCACTGGAACTGGACGCCACCACGCAGGCGCTGCTGATGTCCAGCGCCGACCACGCGGAGTTCCATGCCGCCTTCATCGGCAAGCGCAAGCCGGACTGGCAGGGTCGCTGATGGCCGGACGGAGGCCCGACGGAACCCGCGGCGTCGCGGTGGTCACCGGCGCCGGCAGGGGCATCGGCGCCGCGGTGGCCGGCCGGCTGTCCCGCGAGGGCTACGCGGTGGCGCTCACCGCCCGATCGGCCGACCAGTTGCAGCAGGCGGCGTCGGACTGCGACGGTCCGACCCTGACGATCCCCGCCGACCTCACCGAGCCGGACGCCGTGGAGCGGATCGCAGCGACGGTCGAGAACGCCTGGGGCGGCATCGATGTGCTGGTGGCCAACGCCGGTGCGGCGACCTCGGCGCCGGTGGAGCGCATCACCGACCAGCAGTGGGCGGACGCGCTGGAACTGAACCTGACGGCACCGTTCCGCTGCCTGCGCCGGGTGATCCCCGGGATGAGGCAGCGCGGGTCCGGCCGGATCGTCGTGGTGGCGTCCATGGCCGCCAAGGCCGGCGACCCGTACATCGCCGCCTACACCGCCAGCAAGCACGGGGTGCTCGGGCTGGTCCGCTCCGCCGCCGCGGAACTGGCCCGCACCGGGGTGACGGTCAACGCCGTCTGCCCGGCCTACGTGGACACCCCGATGACGGACTTCACCGTGCGCACCATCGTGCAGACCACCGGGCGCTCGCCGGACGAGGCCCGGGAGTTCCTGGAGCGCAAGCAGCCCATCGGCCGGCTGATCACGGTCGACGAGGTGGCCGAGGCGGTGTGGTACTGCGTCGTCAACGGCGCCGTCACCGGGCAGGGCATCAACGTCGACGGGGGAGCGATCCAATCGTGACCGGAACCCGCAGCGAACCCGGCGCGACGCACCTGACGCGCGTCAACCCGCCGGAACTAGCTCCCGCCACCGGGTTCTCGCATGCGGTGGTGGGCAGCGGCACGGTGGTGTTCCTGGCCGGCCAGACCGCGCTGGACGGCGACGGCCGGATCGTCGGCGAGACGATCGTGCAGCAGTTCCGCACCGCGCTGTGCAACCTGCTGGGCGCGCTGCGGGCCGCCGGAGGGCAGCCGTCCGACCTGGCGTCGCTGACCGTCTACCTGACCGACATCCCCGACTATCGCGCGCACGCCAGGGATATCGGCAGGGTGTGGCGGGACCTGGTGGGCGCCGAGTATCCCGCCATGGCGGCGATCGGAGTGGCCCGGCTGTGGGACGACGAGGCCCTGGTGGAGATCGCCGGGCATGCGGTGCTGCCCGGCCCCGGCACGGATGCCGGTCGATAGGACGTGCCCGGGTCACAGGTGCAGGACGGCCGCCACATGATGCTCGGCGGGGTCCGCCAGCGTGTCGCGCAACGCCTGGAACAGGTCGGCGGCGGCCGTTCCGGGCCATTCCCGGGGCAGCACCTCGGCGGGGAGCCCCGGGTCCTGGTAGGGCAGCCGCCGCCATGCCGTCACCGCCCGCACGTAGTCGGCGAACGCGGTCTCGTCGCCGAAGTTCCCGTGCCGCCAGCGATCCAGCACCGGGCGGTACCGCTGGGCGAACGACCGGTACAACTCGGCCAGCGCGTCCAGGTCCCACCAGCGGGCCACCGCGGAGGCCGGATCCGGATCGACCGCGCGTGCCGTGAACAGCTCCACGTACCGGTCCAACTGGTGCAGCCGCAGCACGTTGCCGGCCTCCTCGGCCAGGTGCGCGGGGGCGATCCACACCCCGGCCGACACCGTGCCGAATCCGAGCGCGGCCAGCCGGGATCGCAGCGAGTGACGGTGGGCGCGCCGTGATTCCGGCACCGAGAACACCGCCAGCAGCCAGCCGTCCGCCAGGCTCGCCCGCGGCCGGCCGTAGATGCGGCGGTCGCCCTCGTCCAGCAGCGTCCGGCCCGCGTCGGTCAGGCCGTACCCCGCGCTGGACCCGACCGGGACCGATTGCAGGATGCCGCGTGCCTTCAACCGGGAGATCAGCGAGCGGGCGGCCGGCCCGTCCACCCCGAGCGCGCCCAGCAGCCGCACCAGGCCGGCGACACCCAGTGCCCCGCCGCGATCCCGCGCGTACAGGCCGTACACCGTCACCAGCAGGGCGCGGGCCGACACGCCGCGGGCACGGCCCGGCTCGGTGGACGGGGACACTGCCGATCCGGCCCGGCCTCCGGCAGGGCGATGCGCTGTGGACGTCACGTCACCGGAGCGTAGCCACCCCGCCGTCATATGTCGATCCATTGACTACCGTCACACAAAAGGCATACTCATGCCCAGACCCGTCGCGAAGGGACCGGCCATGGATCTCGCACCGTCCGCCTACACCGACACGTTCTGCCGGGACAACCTGCCTCCGGTGGACAGCTGGCCGGAGATGCTCACTCTGCTGCCGGAACTGAACTATCCCGAGCGGCTGAACTGCGCCGTCGAACTGCTCGACCGCACCATCGAGCAGCACGGCGCCGACCGGCCCTGCCTGCGCGGCACCGACGGCACGGTGTGGAGCTACCGGGAACTGCGGGACCGCGCCGACCGGATCGCCGCCGCGCTCACCGACGATCTCGGCCTGGTGCCCGGCAACCGGGTGCTGCTGCTCGGTCCGAACAACCCGCAGCTGGTGGCGTGCTGGTTCGGCATCCTGCGCGCGGGCGGCGTGGTGGTGGCCTGCATGCCGCTGCTGCGCGCCGGGGAACTGCGCACCGTCGCCGGCATCGCGCACATCGACCTGGCGCTGGTGGACCACCGCTTCACCGCCGAGTTCGACGCCGCGGCCATCGACGGCATGCGGGTGGTCAGCTACCGCAGCGGTGACGGTGACACCGGCGACCCCGGGGACCTGGACGGCATGGCCGCCCGGCACCAGCCCGGCCGCGACCCGGTGGACACCGCCGCGGACGACGTCGCGCTGCTGGCCTTCACCTCCGGCACCACCGGAGTTCCCAAGGCCACCATGCACTTCCACCGCGACGTGCTGGCCATCTGCGACACCTTCTCCGCCCACCTGCTGCGCCCGGAGCCGGACGATGTCTTCGTCGGCACGCCGCCGCTGGCGTTCACCTTCGGCCTGGGCGGGCTGGTGCTGTTCCCGCTGCGCGTGGGGGCCAGTACGCTGCTGGTGGAGAAGGCCTCGCCGCCGCAGCTTCTGGACCACATCGCCGAGCACCGCGTCACCGTGTGCTTCACCTCGCCGACCGCCTACCGGGCCATGCTGGCCACCGGCCGGTCCGCCGACCTGGCCAAGCTGCGCCGCTGCGTGTCGGCGGGCGAGCACCTGCCCGCGTCGGTCTGGCACGCGTTCCACGACGCGACCGGGATGAAGATCATCGACGGCATCGGTTCCACCGAGATGCTGCACATCTTCGTCTCGGCCGCCGACGACGACATCCGGCCCGGCGCCACCGGCAAGGCCGTTCCCGGCTACGTCGCGACCGTGCTGGACGACGCCGGCAACGAGGCGCCGGTGGGGCAGCCCGGCCGGCTGGCCGTCAAGGGCCCGACCGGATGCCGCTACCTGGCCGACGAGCGGCAGGCGGTGTACGTGCAGGGCGGCTGGAACATCACCGGCGACACCTACCTGCGGGATGAGGACGGCTACCTGTTCTACCAGGCCCGCAGCGACGACATGATCATCTCCTCCGGCTACAACATCGCCGGGCCGGAGGTCGAGGAGGCGCTGCTGGCGCACCCGGACGTCGCCGAGTGCGGGGTGATCGGCACCCCCGACGAGGCGCGCGGCTCGCTGGTGACCGCGTTCGTGGTGCTGGCCGACGGGGCGACCGGAGACGAGGCGAAGGTCAAGGAGTTGCAGGACTTCGTGAAGGCCACCATCGCGCCGTACAAGTACCCGCGGCGCATCGAGTTCGTCACCGAGATGCCGCGCACCAACACCGGCAAGCTGCAGCGCTTCCGGCTGCGCGAGCACGTGGGGTGATCCGCGGGCAGGATGAGGGGGTGACGGACGGAAGCGGGACCGGCGCGGCGGCGCGTTCGGGGCTGCACGCCTTCAACGGGCTGGACTCGGTGGCCGCCGAGCGGGCGCTGCTGGCCTGCTGCTCCAGCGCCGGATGGGCCAGGCGGGTGGCGGGCGGCCGGCCGTACCGCGACCCCGAGCGGCTGTTCGCCGCGGCGGACGCCGCGATCGCCGGGCTGGACACCGAGGGCATCGCCCAGGCGCTGGCCGGCCACCCGCGCATCGGCGAGCGACCCACCGGCCCCGGCCACGAGTCCTCCGCCCGGGAGCAGTCCGGCGTGCTCGGCGCCGAGACCGAGGTGCTGGCGGCCATCGCCGAGGGCAACGCCGAGTACGAGCGCCGGTTCGGGCACGTCTACCTGGTGTGCGCCACCGGACGGAGCGCCCCGGAACTGCTGGACATCCTGCGATCCCGGCTGGGCAACGACCCGGACGCCGAGGACCGGGTCACCCGCACCGAGCTGGCCAAGATCAACCGGATCCGGCTGGGCCGGATGCTGGACGGCATGACGAGGTGAACTCATGGCGACGCTGAGCACGCACGTGCTGGACACCGCGACCGGGCGCCCCGCCGCCGGGGTCGCCGTCACCCTGCGGGACGCCGACGGCACCACCCTCGCCGAGGCGGTGACGGACGCCGACGGGCGGGTGCGCCCGCTGGGCGGCGATCTCGCACCGGGGGAGTACCGGCTGACCTTCGCCACCGGCGAGTACGTCGCCGCCACCGGTGGCTCCGCGTTCCACCCGCGGGTGAGCGTGGACTTCACCGTCACCGACCCCGCGGAGCCCGGCGGCGATCACTACCACGTGCCGCTGCTGCTGTCCCCGTACGGCTACACCACCTACCGCGGTAGCTGAAGCGGTGCCGCCGGTGCGCTCGCGTGTCCCGCCGCGCGGCGAGGCCCGGGAT
>JBIQML010000114.1:0-10550 GCA_044463405.1 Nakamurella lactea
GCGCGGCCAGGAACGCGTCGTAGTTGTGCTGCGTGCAACGGGCCGGCGCGCGCCGATCGCCGTCCGGATCGTGCTCGGCCAGGGCCCGCTGGGCGCCCCAGCCGCAGAACATGGGCTCTTTCCACCATGCCGGCGTCGGGACGACGGCGGCCCGCGCCGTGGCGCCGTGCTCGGCACGAACCCTGGCGCAGTGGTCCGCCACCGCGTGATACGGGTCATCGGCTCCGAACCGGATCTCCAGCCGGGGCAGCGCGAACTCGCCATCCACGATCGTGTGGCCCTCGTAGTCCAGTCGCACCGAGAACCCCTCGGGCTCCGGCAGGTAGTGCATCGCGGTGAAGGTCTGCCGCTCGATCGGCGCGACCACGCCCAGCCATGCCCACTCGGCGGCCGGTGGATCCTGATCACCGCGGCGCTCGCTCCTGCTGACCGCCAGGCACCACGGTGCCGGGCTGAACAGCCAGCGGCCCACCCCGGGTTCGGCGCCGGAACCGGTGACGGAGATCGTCGCAGGCTCCACCGCATCCCGAACCACGCGACGCGGGTGGTCGGGGTTGGGCGACACCGCAGAACGCAGCGCCGATCCGCTGGGCAGGAATCCCTGCGGGGCGCGCCGCCCGCCGAAGGCGTGCACCGCGAGCACCGAACCGCGGCCCCGAATACCGCCGGTCAGCGCGAAGCCGTCTGCGTCGCAGCGCAACTCGGCCCACCGGGACAGCCAGCGCGAACTGGTCGCCCGCACGGTGACGACGGTGGCGCCGAGTTCCCGCGTCACCGTGACGTCGCCGACATCGAGCGTCTCGTCCACACCGTCGGTCGCATCGACCGAGTGCAGCAGCCGGAGCGAGAACCAGGGACCTCCGTGCGCGTCCACCACGAGAGCGGTCAGCCGTGCGGCATCCAGGTACACCCGGTGGTGATCCGAGACGAAGATCTCCTGGTGCGCGGGTCCGGGCCTCATGCGAGGGATCGCTCGGTGGGCAGGGCGGGGCTCCGGGTCATCTCAGATCCACGAAGCATTCCGCGCGCTGGCCGAAGCGGCGATCGTTGACGGTCAGGTCCGCGGCCAGCACCACCCGGCGGGCGGGGCCGGCGTCCTCGGGCGGGGTGACGCGGAACGACGCGCCGCCGAGTTCCCCTGCCGCCAGAACGAACTCGGCCTGCGCCGGCTCGGCCAGCCATCCCGGTGGCAGCACCATGCGGAGCCTGCAGTGACCCTTCTCGTGCAGCGGATTGAGCACCTTGACGTCGTAGTGCAGTCGGTCGCCGCCCCGTGCCCTGGACACGTAGGGCTGGACGGTGGCGGAGAAGTCGCCGGGGCCGAAGTCCACGTCGTCCCTGGCCAGCAGGGCGACGTGCAGGTCGAGCAGCCTCTCGCTCTGCCGCAGCATCTCGTCCAGCCACTCGTCGTCCACCTCGCGCACGCCCCAGTGCCCGGTGAGGATCAGATCCGGCCGCAGCTTGCGATACAACCGGGCGGCGGCGACGTAGTCCTCCGGCCGGAACCCGTTCTTGTACTGGTAGTTCAGCACCTCCGGCTTGTGCCCGGGGATCCACTGGGCCTCCTGCTGGTCGCCGGTGGCCAGCGCGTGCACGCCGTCCACCGTCATCGAGACGGCCACCTGGTTCCCGCAGTGCCCGGGCAGCGGGTACAGGGTGAGTTCGTGCTCGTGCCAGCGCAGCGGCTCCTCCAGCGGCAGGATCCGGTCGGTGGCGATGGCATCGTGGTACAGGCAGGGCAGGTCGTATCGGTCCGGATCGGCCATGATGGCGGCGATGCCGGCCTCGGACCAGATCTGGGTGCCCTCCACCCCGCGCAGCAGGTTGAACCCGGCGACATGGTCGTCGTGATAGTGCGTCGGGATGGCCACCTCCACCCGTTGCACCCCGAAGTCCCGCTTCAACGCTCGCAGGGACGGCAGCCAGGCGCGGCGTGCCGCCTTGTCCTCCCCGGCCGGCCAGCCGGTGTCCATGTCGTAGCCGAAATCGATCAGCAGCGCCCCGCCGGTGTCGGACAGCAGCACGAACGACTGCGCGTTCGCGGTGCGGTTGCGCAGCAGGTGCTCGGTGAGCCGCTCGAACGGCCGGTTGCGCCAGGCGTCCAGGTCCCAGGAGATGGGCCGATTCAGATCCAGCAGCGCCCGCAGGTTCGGCTCGGTCGCCGCAACCGCCGCAGCAACGTCGGTCATCGGGTCGCCGTGGCTGGGCAGCGCCAGATCCGGTTGCTCATCGAGCATCTCGTGCAGCGAGATGACGTTCGAGGCGATGCCGCCGGAGTTGGTGTAGGTCCACTGGGTGGCGGCCAACGACCAGACCTTGCCCGGCCCGTACAGCAGGTCACCGATGAAGGCCACCCGGCGTCCGTCGACGTCCACGAAGTAGCTGACGGATCCGGTGGTGTGGCCGGGGGTGGGAATGGTGTGCACCTCGAACGCCCCGACCGGCATCGTGCGGTACTCGCGGACGGTGCCGTGCACCGGCACGGAATGGATCAGGCTGAAGCGGTCCTGCCGCAGGTTGTAGTAGTTGTCGATGCCGCGCAGTTGCCAGTGCTCGTCGACGTGGGCGAACAGGTCCTCCTCCACCGGTGGCACCCAGATCCGGATGCCGCGCTCCGCCGCCCGCGGCAGGCCCTGCCCCTGGTCCCGGTGGTGGTGCGTCATCAACACGTCGGTGACGCGCTGCACGCCGAATTCGTCCAGATGGTCCAGCACGTCACCGGTGCCGAAGTCGATCAGGATCGCGTCGCTGCCGTGCACCAGGACGTAGACGTGGCAGCAGTCCTCGAATCGGTACAGGTTCTCGCTGATCCGCATCATCATCACAGGTTCGGTCGGACGATCGTGGACACCGCGGCGAGGAACGCCACGCCTGCCGGAAGCCCTGTGGGCGAGCCTATACAATCGTTTCCACAGGTGCCACTTCGCCGTGCCGACACACCGGTCGGTCGCTCACCGCACAATCCTGGAGGTGCGTCACGACCACCGCCCCGTCCCTGGATCGGATCGCCTTGGCGTCCGGCCGGCTGGCCATGGTCGCGCTCGACCAACGGGAGAGCCTGGCCACCATGCTGCGCGCGCACGGCGAGGACGACTCCGAAGCCGCCATGACGGACTTCAAGCTCGATCTGGTGCGCGCCCTGGCCCCGCACGCCTCCGGGCTTCTCATCGATGCCCGGCACGGTTACCGGCAGATCGTCACCGGCGCGATGCTGCCGCCGACCTGCGGGCTGATCCTGGCCGCCGACGAGCTGACCCAGGACCGCGGCGGCCCGGTCACCGAGACCGCCATCGACTCCTCGGTGGATCCGGACTCCGCCCGCGGCGACGGAGCGGTCGCGCTGAAGCTGCTGGTGATCTGGCGGTCGGACGCGCTGCGGGATCGACGGGTGGCGATGGCCGAGGAGTTCATCGCGCGGTGCCGGTCCGCCGGCCTGCTGTCGGTGCTGGAACCCGTCGCCCAGCCGCTGCCGGGCCGGCAGGACGAGTTCGACCTGAACGCCGGCATTCTGGACGCGGCATCGGCGCTGGCCCCGCTGCATCCGGACGTCTACAAGGCCCAGGTGCCGTCCGCGGGTCGGGGTGCCATGCCCGACCTGGTCGCCGCCTGCCAGCGATTGGACGCGGTCGTCCCGGTGCCGTGGGTGGTGCTGTCCAACGGCGTGACGCCGCAGGACTTCCCGCGAGCGGTGGAGGCGGCGTGCCGGGGCGGCGCCAGCGGCATGCTGGCCGGCCGGGCCGTGTGGACCGGCGTGCTCGGCGCCCCCGACCACGCCGCGGCGGTCGCCGGTGCGGCCGACCGGTTGCGGTTGCTGATCGACATCGTCACCGAGCACGGCCGGCCCTGGCGGGAATGCCAGTGAGCGACGGCGGAGTGAGGCAAACGGCCCGCCGGGACGCTGATGTCACAGTGGCAGGGCCGGCGAACGGAGCAACGAGCGAACCATCCGTACGGAACGACGGCGAAGTGAGGCAAACGGCCCGCCGGGACGCTGATGTCACAGTGGCAACGCCGGCGAACGGAGCAACGAGCGAACGATGAGCACAGCGACCATCAAGATCGGCATGCTGCACACGGCAGCCTCCAACGCGGGGGTCGTGGGTCCGCTGGTCGGTTCGGAGGTGGCACCGAGGCTCGGGGTTCCCGCCGCGAACCTCGACGTGCTGCACATGGTGGACGAGAACCTGTTGCGCGACACCATCGATCACGGCCTGCTGCCCCGCACGGTGCGGCGGACGGCGACCCTGGTGGGGTTCGCCGAGGAGTCCGGGGCGCAGGCGGTGCTGGTGACGTGCTCGTCGATCGGCGCCGCGGTGGAGGCCGCCCGCCCGATGGTGGGGATCCCGGTGCTGCGCATCGACGAGCCGATGGCCGCCGAGGCGGTGCGGCTGGCCGCCAGCGCGCAGGGCGGCCACCGGATCGGCGTGGCCGCCACGCTGCGGTCGACCCTGGTGCCGACGGCGGAGCTGATCCGCCGGACCGCGGACGCCGCCCACGCCGACGTGCGGATCGACGACGTCGTCGCGGACGGGGCGTTCGCCGCGCTGCGCGCCGGGGATCCGGCCAGGCACGACGACATGGTCGCCACGGCGGTGCGGCAGCTGTCCGAGCGTTGCGACGTGGTGGTGCTGGCCCAGGCCAGCATGGCCCGCGCCGTCTCCGACGACGACGGCTCGCCAGTCCCGGTGTTGACCTCCACGGTCAGCGGGGTCCGCCAGCTGGTCGAGGCACTGCAGGGTGCGGCCAGCGGTGGGTGACGGTCGACCGACCGGGCTGTTCACGGGTCTGGCCACCCTGGACGTGGTGCACCGGGTGGCTCGGCCACCGGGGCCGGACGAGAAGGTGCAGGCGCTGCGGCAGGATCTCGCCGCCGGAGGCCCCGCGGCGAATGCCGCGGTGGCGTTCGCGGCGCTGGGCGGGCGGCCCGTGCTGGTCACGGCCCTGGGCACCCATCCGCTGTCCCGGCTGGTGGTCGAGGAGCTCGGCCAGCGGGGGGTGACGGTGCTGGACGCCACCCCGGACCGCACCGACCCGCCGGCGGTGTCGTCGGTGGTGGTGACGGAGTCCTCGGCGCAGCGGTCGGTGGTCTCGGTGCGCGGTCTGGGCGTCACCATCGCGCGGGCGCCGGAACTTCCGGACGCGGACGTGGTGCTGGTCGACGGCCATCATCCCGTGCTCGCCACGGCGGCGGCCGCGCACGGTCGGGTGGCCCGCATTCCCGTCGTGCTGGACGCCGGCAGCTGGAAGGACGTGCTGCCGCAGGTGTTGCCGCACACCGACATCGCGGCCTGCTCTGCCACCTTCCGCACCCCGACGGCCGACGGCCCGGACGAGGTGGCGGCCGAGTTGCTGCGGGACGTCGGCAGCGCCGTGATCACCCGCGGAGCCGGGCCGGTGCTGTGGTGGCAGGGTGAGCGGAGCGGGCAGGTGCCGGCGGAAACCGTCACCGCCGTGGACACCCTGGCCGCCGGTGACGTCTTTCACGGGGCGCTGGCGTTCGCCGCCGCATGCACGCCGGCCGCGGGTGAGCCGGGGGCGCTGCCGCGCGCGATCGCGTTCGCCTGCCGGGTGGCCGCGATCCGCTGCCAGACGGCGGGCCCGCGCGGCTGGCTGGCAGATCCGCGACTGGCCGGCCTCGGCGAGGAACTGCGCGGATGACCGGCGTGTCCGACCCGGGCCGGCCGGGTCCGGCCGGCACCGCCTCGTATCCCGTTGTGCAGCAACCAGACCCGGCCGCATCTCGCCATGCCGACGAGTGCGAGGTGCTGGTGTACGGGGGAACCGCGGCCGGCGTGATGGCCGCCGTGGCCGCGGCCGAGCGTGGGGCGCGCGTCGTGCTGGTCGAGCCGGGCAGGCACATCGGCGGCATGACCTCAGGCGGGCTCGGCTACACCGACGTCGGCGATCGCCGGGTGATCGGCGGACCGTCCGCACGGTTCTACCGGGACGTCGCGGCGCACTACGGGGTATCCGGCTGGCACTACGCCGGGCCGGAACCCCATGTGGCGGAGACGATCCTGACCTCGTGGCTGGAACGCGCCGGCGTCGACCTGCGCCTTCAGGCCCGGCTGCGCGGCGCGAGGGTGGTGGACGGGGCGATCGATCGGGTCGAGCTCTCCGACGGCACCGAGATCGGGGCGGCCGTCTACCTGGATGCCTGCTACGAGGGCGATCTGATGGCGGCGGCCGGGGTGCGCTACCGCGTCGGCCGGGAGGACCGCGACCTGCACGGAGAGATGCTGGCCGGCCGGGCCGAGATCGCCCCCGGCATGCACAACTTCCCCGTGCTGGTCAGCCCGTTCGCCGATCCGGACGCTCGCTACCCGGGCCTGCCGGAGGACCCGGTCGGTGGCGGAACGCTGCCGCTGATCCACGACCGTCCACTGGCGCCGGTGGGCAGCGGGGACGGCGGCGTGATGGCCTACGGCTATCGCGTGTGCCTGACCACCGCGGCGGACCGCATCCCGATCGAACGCCGGGACGGCTACCACGAGGCCGAGTTCGAGCTCGCCCGGCGGTACGTCGCCGCCATGGCCGCCGAGGGCCGCGAGCTGCGCGCCGGGCGGATGGTGGGGCTGGAGCCGAACCTGCCCGGGGGCAAGTGCGACGGCAACTCCCTGGGGCCGGTGTCGCTGAACCTGCTGGACGGCAGCAACTGGGGCTATCCCGAGGCCGACCGGGCCGGGCGGGAGCGGATCCGTCGCCGGCACCTGGACTACACGCACGACCTGCTGTACTTCCTCACCCACGATCCGGCGGTGCCGGCCCCGGTGCGCGCCGAGCTGGGGCGGTGGGGGCTGCCCGCTGACGAGTTCGCCGACACCGGCGGCTGGCCGCACCAGCTGTACGTGCGGGAGGCGCGCCGGATGGTCGGCGAGTACGTGCTCACCGAACACGACCTGCTGCGCCCGGCCGGCCCGGTGGCCGACGCGATCGCCATGGGCTCCTACCACATCGACATCCGCGAGGTGCAGCGAAGCTGGCGCTGGCTGTTCGAGCATCCCGACCCGATCGCGCAGACCGTCAACGAGGGCTACCTGTCGGTTCCGGTGCGCCCCTACCCGGTCCCCTACCGGTGCCTGCTCCCCCGGCGGTCAGAGTGCACCAACCTGCTGGTGCCGGTGTGCGTGTCGGCCTCCCATGTGGCGTTCGCGTCGCTGCGGATGGAGGTGCAGTACCAGATGCTGGGGGCCGCCGCGGGAGTGGCGGCGGCACTCGCGGTGCACTCCGGGCGAGGCGTCCACGAGATCCCCGTCACCGCCCTGCAGTCCCAGCTCGCCGAGGACGGGCAGGTCCTGGGCCTCTGACGCCGGCCGGTCTCACGGACCGCTGCGTCGATCACGGAGAGTAGATTTCTCGAAACCGAACATCCACCCATTCGGGTGAAGCGATGTGGACAACTGCTCCCAATGGTTCACCCTTCCGCGCCGTCGGGTCTAGGGTGCGATGTGCGCTGGTCGCGCGCGATGGGGCAAGGGAGTGGTTCGCGGTGGGGGCACTGGTCGGACTGTTGGCCGGCGCCGGCCTGCTGCTGATCTGGCAGGGTCTGACCCGGCCGCCCCCCACCGCCCGCTCGCGCGGCCGGGCAGAGCGATTCCGGGAGGCGCTGGCCCAGGCGGGTCTGAGCACCGTCAGCCCGGCCCAGATCATCGGGTTGCAGGCCCTGATCGGGGTGCTGGTCCTGGTGGTGTCGTTCGTCGCCACCCGCACGGTGACGGTGTCGGTGATCTTCGCGCTGTTCGCGTCCTACGTTCCGTGGGCGATGGTGCAGCGGCTGCGCCGCCGCCGGCGGGCCGATCTGCGGGAACTGTGGCCGGAGGTGGTCGACAACCTCACCTCCGGGGTGCGGGCCGGCCTGTCGTTGCCCGAGGCGCTGTCGGCCATCGGCGTCCGCGGACCGGAACAACTCCGCGAGCCGTTCCGGGCGTTCGGCACCGACTATCGAGCGACCGGGGCCTTCAACGACTCCATCGACAGGCTCAAGCGGGCGCTCGCCGACCCCATCGGAGACCGCGTGTGCGAGTCGCTGCGGGTGGCGCGGGAAGTCGGCGGAACCGACCTCGGCAGGCTGCTGTCCACGCTCAGTTCCTTCCTGCGGGAGGACGCCCGCGCCCGATCGGAACTGCTGGCCCGCCAGTCGTGGTCGGTGACGGCCGCGCGAATGGCGGTGGCCGCGCCCTGGCTGCTGCTGGTGCTGCTCACCACCCAGCGCGAGACGCTCGCCGCGTACGACACCGCCGTCGGCACCATCATCCTGATCATCGGGGCCGCGATGTCGGTGCTGGCATACCGCCTGATGATCCGGATCGGGAGGCTCCCCGAGGACCGGCGGGTGCTGCGATGACGACGCTGATCGGTGGCGCGCTCGGGCTGCTCGCCGGGCTGGGCCTGCTGCTGGCGATCCTCTCATCACCGCCGCTGCGGCGACCGTCGCTGTCCGACCGGATCGCCCCCTACCTGATCGACGCCACCGTTCCGTCCAGATTGCTCTCCACCGATCGAACCGGGCCGGGGAACGCGCTGAGCCGGCTGAGCGCTCCGCTGCTGAAGGATGCGGTCCGGTTCCTGGACAAGATCATCGGCGGACAGGCCTCCGTGCGGAACCGGCTGGCGGCGCTCGGCGCACAGACCACCGTCGAGCAGTTCCGAACCGATCAGGTGGTGTGGGGCACCATCGGTGTCGGCGGCGGGCTGGTGATTTCGCTGCTCGTGGTGCTGACCGGACACCACAGCCCCATCATGCTGGTGGCGATCATCCTGATGTGCGCGGCGGCCGGCGTGCTGGCTCGCGACTGGTGGCTGACCCAGAGCGTGTCCCGCCGGAACGCGGAGATCCTCGCCGAGTTCCCGGTGATCGCCGAGATGCTGGCACTGGCCGTGACGGCGGGCGAGGGACCGCTGGGAGCGATCGACCGGGTGACCCGGCTGTCCCAGGGCCATCTCGCGGACCAGTTGCGCGGCGTGCTGGCCGACACCAGGGCCGGAACCCCGATCCAGCAGGCGCTGCTGGCGGCGCGGGACCGCACACGCCTGGAGCCGCTGGCGCGTTTCCTGGACGGGATGGCGGTGGCGATCGAGCGGGGCACCCCGCTGGCCGATGTCCTGCGCGCCCAGGCGGCAGATGTGCGGGCGCTCGGCAAGCGACAACTGCTGGAGGCGGGCGGCCGGAAGGAAGTGCTCATGATGGTGCCGGTGGTGTTCCTGATCCTGCCGATCACCATCCTGTTCGCCTTCTTCCCGGGGCTCATCGCCATCACGACGGTGGCCCGCTGAGCCGAGAAGCCATGTCCGGAAACCACATTCACCCACCAACCCCACCATTACAAGGAGAGCGATGTGAACTTGCGCAGCGCGACCACGGCGGTCGAGCGCCTCTGTACGACGCTGATCGCGTTCGTCGTGGCCCCACCCCCGATCCATCGGAGCGCCGACCGGCGGGACGGCCCTCGCAGCGAGCGCGGCGACGTGCCGGGCTGGGTCATGATCACGATGATGACCGCCATCGTCGTGATCGCCCTGCTGATCACCTTCAAGGGCGTGGTGCTCGACGCCGTGCGAAACGCGTTCAACTCGATCACCAACCAGAACAAGTAGCCCGCAGGCGTGACGAGGGTTCGGCGGTGGCCGAGTTCGTCATGGTGCTGGTGCTGCTGGTGTTCCTGTTCCTGGGTGTGGTGACGGTCGGGCTGTGGGCCTACAGCCGCACGCTGCTGACCAGCGCCGCGGCGCAGGCCGCCCGGTACGCCGCGAACGCCGATGTGCCCGACGGTGCCGCGTCGGGCCGGGCGGCGGAGATCATCCGGCACAGCCTGGCGGCGGGGGTCGCGGGAACGGTGGAATGCCACATGGTGGACGACCGGGCCGCCGACACCATGCTCGGGGTGCAGTGCACGATGCAGGCACCCGGCATCGTGCCGCTGCTGAACGGGGTGATGCCCAGCATCACCGTCACCGGCCACTCGGTGCGCGAGACGCCGTGAGCGCCATGGCACCCGCACGCTGCGCTGGTGGGCGAACTCGACCTCGCCGCCCTGCCGACTGGCGGGGAGCGGCGGCGGGTCGGCGGCAGGAGTCCGACGACGGCCGGGCGATCATCGAGGTGGTCTTCCTGGCCGTGCTGCTGCTGATCCCGGTGCTGTACATCATGATCGGACTGTTGCGGCTGCAGTCGGCGACGGTCGCGGTGGCGCAGGCGGCACGGGACGCCGGGCGCCTGATCGAGACCCGGGGCTACTCCCCCGACGTCGACCTGATCGCACGGACCGACCTGCACGATCAGGGCCTTCCCACCGACCAGATGACCGTCAAGCCCGTCACGTCCGGAGCCGACTGCCGGCACGGCAGCACGTTCACCCCGGACTACCTGCCCGGCGAGACCTTCGACCTGTGCGTGATCGCCGTCGTCTCGCTCCCCGGCGTGCCCACGGTGATATCCGGCTCCAACAACACGGTCACCGGTGTGTACACCGTGCACATCGGAGACCTTCGGGAGGGCCCATGAGCCCACATCCCGCCGGCTCGGCGTCAGATGTCCCGGCTCACTCCCCCGA
>JBIQML010000115.1:0-10521 GCA_044463405.1 Nakamurella lactea
GCGCCGCGAGCGCCCCGGGCGGCGTGAGCGGCGTCGCCGGCCCCACCGTCACCGTCCCCGCGCTGCAACTGACCGGGTCCGCGATGCGGTCCGCCGCACCGGGAGGCGGGGCGCATTCCGGGGCCTCGTCACCGTCCTCGTCACAGTCCTCTTCGCCGCCTGCGTCGACGACCAGCGGCGGCACCCGCTCCACCGCACCGTCGGCCGGCACGCCGACCCGAACCGCGCCCACGACCAGCGACCATCCGCGTGCCAAGGGCACGTCGAAGACCGGGGCCGAGAGCAGGATCACCCCCACGACCAGCACGCCCAGCAGCCCCAGCACGTCCACGCACACGGTCAGCACCCCGACCACCTACCCCAGCTACCACGACACGATCACCCCGGCGCCGAAGCCGTTGCCGGCCCTGATCCGGAAGGCGGTGGCGAAGTCGGTGCAGGACGCCGCCGACCACGGGATCACCCAGAGCGTCGCGGTGCTGGACCGCCACGCGGGCAAGACGGTGGTGTCGGTGAACGCCGACCGGCCGGTGCCCGCCGTCAGCATCGCCAAGCTGCTGTTCGCCGCGGACGAACTCCACCAGGCCGGCGGCGGCTCCCACCTGGACCCGCAGTCCGCGGCCGACCTGTTCGACATGCTGCGCCGCTCCAACGACGACCTGGCCAGCGACTACTACGGCTACCACGGCGAGAGCGCCATCGTGCAGCGCGTCGCACAGGAGTACCACCTGACCGGCACCTCACCGGCGCCCAACCCGCGCTACTGGGGCGGGATCACCGTCACCGCCGCCGACATCGCCTCGCTGCTGGAACAGATGCTCACCGACCCGTCCGTAGGCCCGTACGTGGCCGCGCCGATGAGGGCGTCCAGCGAGATCGCCGCGGACGGCTACAACCAGGAGTTCGGCATGAACGCCGTCTCCGGCACCGGGTCCAAGCAGGGCTGGGGCTGCTGCCTGGGCGGCGTGGTGGCCATCCACTCCGCCGGATTCACCGCCAACCTGGTCGTGGTGGTGCTGTCCACGGCGTACCCCGATGCCACCGGGATCAACGTGCCCGAGGTCAGCGCTTTCGAGAACGACCCGGGGTTCAAGGCGTCGGTGGCGTCGGTGACGGCGACCGCCAGGGCCGCCGTCGACCCCAGCGGCTGACACCCGAGGCCACCCCAGCGGCTGACACCCGACGCCGCCCCAGCGGCTGAGCCCGGCGCCGACCCGTCCATGGCGTCACCGAACCAGTTGCCCCGGCGTGACCTGGACTGCCCGGCCGGGCGCAGGCGGTAGAGTGAGGCACCGGCGTCATCGGACAGCGAAAGGGCTTGGGACAACGTGCTCGGCGATCGGCTGACGGCTCCGGATCCGGCTCCCGCACACGCGCAAGCGCCCGCCACTCCGACCGGCGAGGAACCCGGTGACGACGCCCCCTCCATTGCCATCCCCGCCGAGGCGCCGCCCGGCGAGGAGTGCGGCGTCTTCGGGGTGTTCGCCTCCGGCGAGGACGTCGCCAAGCTGACCTACTACGGGCTGTACGCACTGCAGCACCGTGGCCAGGAGGCGGCCGGCATCGCCGTGTCCGACGGCACGCAGATCGTGGTGTTCAAGGACCTCGGCCTGGTCTCCCAGGTATTCGACGAGCAGAGCCTGTCCAGCCTGCACGGGCACATCGCCATCGGGCACACCCGCTACTCCACCACCGGCTCCACCACCTGGGAGAACGCCCAGCCCACCTTCGGCTCCACCTCGGTCGGCACCGGGATCGCGCTGGGGCACAACGGCAACCTGGTCAACGCCACCGACCTCGCCGCGCGAGTGGCGGCGACGGGTCCCGGCGCGCGCCGCCCCGCGGCCACCACCGACTCGGACATCATCACCCGGCTGCTGGCGGCCACCGCCACCGACACCGGTCTGGCCGAGGCGGCCATGACTCTGCTGCCCGATCTGGCCGGTGCCTTCTGCCTGGTGTTCTGCGACGAGAACACGCTGTATGCCGCCCGGGACCGGCACGGCGTGCGGCCGCTGGTGCTGGGCCGGCTGGAGCGCGGCTGGGTGGTCGCCTCGGAGACCGCCGCGCTGGACATCGTCGGCGCCTCCTTCGTCCGCGAGGTGGAGCCCGGGGAGCTGCTGGCCATCGACGAGGAGGGGCTGCGCAGCACCCGGTTCGCCCCGCCGGAGCCCAAGGGCTGCCTGTTCGAGTACGTCTACCTCGCCCGGCCGGACACCACCATCTCCGGCCGCGGGGTGTACGCGACCAGGGTGGAGATCGGCCGCCGGCTGGCCGCCGCCGCACCGGTGGACGCCGACATGGTGATCCCCACGCCGGACTCCGGCACCCCCGCGGCCATCGGCTACGCGGCCGGCTCCGGCATCCCCTACGGGCAGGGCCTGGTGAAGAACGCCTACGTCGGGCGCACGTTCATCCAGCCGTCGCAGACCATCCGGCAACTGGGTATCCGGCTCAAGCTGAACCCGCTGCGGGACGTGATCCGCGGCAAGCGGCTGATCGTGGTGGACGATTCCATCGTGCGGGGCAACACCCAGCGCGCCCTGGTGCGGATGCTCCGCGAGGCCGGGGCGATCGAGGTGCACGTGCGGATCGCGTCCCCGCCGGTGCGCTGGCCGTGCTTCTACGGCATCGACTTCCCGTCCCGGGCCGAGCTGGTCGCGAACGCCGGCGGCGGCCCGGACGACATCGAATCGGTCCGGCGCTCGATCGGCGCCGATACCCTGGCGTACATCTCGCTGCCGGACCTGGTGGCGGCGTCGGAGCAGCCGAGGACCCGGCTGTGCACGGCCTGCTTCACCGGCGAGTACCCGATTCCGATCCCGGAGCAGGTGGGCAAGCACGTTCTGGAAGGCATCGCCCGTTCGGTCGATCCTTCTGCCGGTGACGGGACCGCGGGCATCCCCGCGATGGCGGCGGGCCGCGGCGACACCGTCGGCTCCTCCTACGGTGCGGCCGACGCGCTGCGCCGGCCCTGACGGGCACCGGCCCGATACGAGACGAGGGACCTGTCATGACGACGTTGGATGCTGCGAGATCGGGGGCGACCAGTCCGTGACCACCCACCACCCGATCGGCTCGGGAGCGACCTACGAGGGGTCCGGGGTGTCCATCGCCGCCGGCGAGGCCGCCATCGGCCTGATCAAACCGTTCACCGAGAAGACCGCGCGGCCCGAGGTGATGGGCGGCATCGGCGGATTCGCCTCGCTGTTCCGGCTGCCCATCGACCGCTACCAGCAGCCGGTGCTGGCCTCGGCCTCCGACGGGGTCGGCACCAAGTCCGCGGTCGCGCAGGCCATGGACCTGCACGACACCATCGGCATCGACCTGGTGGCGATGGTGGTCGACGACCTGGTGCCGTGCGGCGCGGAGCCGCTGTTCCTGCAGGACTACATCGCCTGCGGCAAGCTCGACCCGAACAAGATCGCCACCATCGTGGGCGGCATCGCCGAGGGCTGCGTCCGGTCCGGCTGCGCGCTGGTCGGCGGGGAGACCGCCGAGCACCCCGGCCTGATGGATCCGGACGACTACGACCTGGCGGCCACCGCGGTGGGCATCGTCGAGGCCGACGACATCCTGGGGCCGGACCGGGTCCGGGCCGGTGACGTGGTGATCGGCATGGCCTCCTCCGGCGTGCACTCCAACGGCTTCTCCCTGGTGCGGCACGTGCTGCTGGACATCGGCCGTCTGCCGCTGGACGGCCACGTGGAGGAGTTCGGTCGCACGCTGGGCGAGGAGCTGCTCGAGCCCTGCCGGATCTACGCGCTGGACTGCCTGGCGCTGCGCCGGGAGGCCGACGTGCACGCGTTCGCGCACATCACCGGAGGCGGGCTGGTCGGGAACCTGGCCCGCGTGATCCCCGGCGGGCTGACCGCGCAGCTGGACCGGCGGGTGTGGACGCCCCCGCCGGTGTTCGGGTACGTGGCCGCGCGTGGCCGGGTGGCCCGCGAGGAGATGGAGAAGGCGTTCAACATGGGCATCGGCATGGTGGCCGTGGTGTCCGCCGAGGAGGCCGACCGCGCGATGGCGGTGCTGACCGCGCGGCACGTGCCCAGCGTCATCCTGGGCACCGTGGAGCCGGCGGTGGACGGCTCCGACGTGCGCGTGGTGCTGTCCGGGGACCACCTGCGGTTCTGACCGGGCTCCGGCTCAGGCCAAACCGCCGAGCCGGCGGAGCCGCTCGATCCGGCCGGGTTCGTGCTCGGCCAGCCACCCGTCGGCGCCCAGCCGCCTGGCGGCGGCGGCGAAATGCGGGACCGCGTCACCGCCTCGTCCCAGCGCCAGCAGCAACTCGCCGATTTCCTCGTCGACGTAGCCGTCGGACGGGCCGGACGCCAGCTCGGTCTGGATCGCCAGCGCCTCGTCCAGCCGGCCCAGCGACCGCAGGCAGCGTGCCACGGTCCAGCGCGCCACCCGGACCTGCTCGTCGGTGCCGCCCGCCCGGTACGCGGCCAGGGCGGCCTGGAACTCCGTGAGGGCCGCGGCGTGATCGCCGGCGTCGTGCCTGCTCCAGCCGAGGTTGTTGTGCAGCGAGCCCGCCCACCGGGCGCACCGCGGATCGTCGCTGCGCTGCACGACCGCCAGGCCCCGCCGGGTCCAGCGTTCGGCGCCGTCCGGATCGGCGATGGCCAGCATGTGCGCGGCGTCCGCGGCCAGAAAGTCCAGCCCGGACTCCTCGGCCTGCCGCAGCGCGCTCCGGAACAGCGGCCGCGCTGCCGCGGGATCGCCAGCCGAGTTGCGCAGCCGGCCACGTTCCAAGTCTCGCCGCACGCCGACGACGGGATGGGCCGGGGCGCCGGCGGGATCGGTGGCAATGGTGTCCAGCAGGGCGTCGGCCTCGTCGAACCTGCCCTGCAGGCCCAGCGCGCGTGCCACCTGGGTGGTCAGTTCCGCCGCGGCGACCCGGGAGCGTTCGTCGATCAGACGCGCGCGGAGTCGCCGCTCGGACGCCGACGGCTCGGCGAAGTCCCACAGCCGGTCCAGCAGACCGGCGTCGAGCGGTTCGTCAGCGGCCGCGTGACTGGGAGGCGTAGTCGCTCGCCTCGTCGTCGTCCTCGGAGCCGTAGGCCGCGTAGGGATCGTCGTCGCTGTCGTCGGCGTCGTCCACGCCGTCGCGGTAGGTCCCGTCGTACCGGTCCTCACCACCGCTCGACAGCTCGCGCTCCAGGGCCGTGACGTCGATCGACGCGGTGTGATACTTCAGCGCCCGAGCGACCTTCGTCTGCTTTGCCTTCTGACGGCCGCGCCCCATGGCGGACCCCCTTGCGCATACCGGCGGGGCGACCGTCCGGCGGCGGCCCCGATGTCATGAGTCTGTCGTGTCCCCAGCGTACAGGGTCGGCCCCGGCGGTCCCACAGCGTCACCGCAGGCGGCGGGCCGACAGCGGGCCCGGGCGCGAAATTTTTCACGGTTCGTCGCGATCTTGATCGGCGCCACCTGCGGAAATGCCGACCATGATCCGGACGAGCTGCGAGTTTTTCCGCGTCGTAGCCGAGCATCCGCGCCGGAACCGGATCCGCCCGCCTACCTAGGCGAGCAGCCGGCCCGGCTCACCAGCCGAGCAGCCGCGCCGAAACCGGATCCGCTCGCCTACCTAGCCGAGCGCGCCGGGATCACCTCCTACCAGCCGAGTGCGCCGGGGATCACCTCGACCGTGCCCACCGGCCGGCCGCCACCGAGCACGGTCCCGGCGGTCAGTTCGTCGAGCGCGCCGGATTGCAGGCCGAGGTGCCGCAGCGCGGCCGTCAGCACCGGCATCCGCGCCCGCGCCGCCCCGTCGGTGATCTTCATCGCCACCGCCGTACCGTCCGGGAGCGCGGCGCAGTGCACCCCCTCGGCCCCGCCCTTGACCAGCAGGCCCTCGTGCGCCCGCATCAGCACCGTGTCGTCCCGGCCGGTGCCGGCCACCATCCACGGGTGCGCCCGCATGGCCCGCGTCACCCGACCCTCCGCCGAGTCGGCGTCGGCGGCATTGGCCCGGCCGAAGGCCCTGGCCAGGCCGGTCAGCGAGAGCGCGAACAGCGGGGCGCCGCAGCCGTCCACGCCCACCGCCGCGGGCGTCTCGGAGGCCAGGTCGGTCACCCGGGCGGCGATGGCCTGCTGCAGCGGGTGCTCCGGGTCCAGGTACGAGGCGGTGTCCCAGCCGGCGGCCACGCAGGCGGCCAGCATCCCGGCGTGCTTGCCCGAGCAGTTCATGTAGCGGCGGGCCGGCGCACCCCCCGCGGCGATCACCGCGGTGCGCGCGGCGTCGTCCAGCGGCAGGTCCGGCGGGCAGCCCAGGTCGTCCTCGGTGAGCCCGGCCGCGGACAGCATCTCCAGCACGCGCTGCACGTGGCCGGGCTCGCCGGAGTGCGACGCGGCGGCCAGGGCGAGGGTCTCGCCGGCCAGCGGGGCGCCGCAGGCGAGCGCGGTGGCCGCCTGGAACGGCTTGTTGGACGAGCGCGGGAAGACCGGGGAGGTGACGTCGCCGACGGCATGCCGCACCGAGCCGTCCGGTCCGGTGATCACCAGGCTGCCGTGGTGCAGGCACTCGGTGAATCCGGAGCGGACGACCCGGACCAGCGGCACCGATGCGGTGGTTCCGCGGAGGTCGGATTCGGCGGTGGGGTCGGGCACGGAGGGCGCTCCTGGGGTCGATCGGTCCGGTGGACGGCGGTGACGGGGTTCCGAAGGTGACGGTACGGCGGGACCGGTGCGCCACCGGTGACGGGGGCCGCGGTGCCGGTGCGGCCGAAACCAGCAGCGGCGATCCGCGGTGCCGGTGCGGCCGCAACCGGCAGCGGCGATCAACGGTGACGGCAATCAGGGCACGCCGAGCACCTCGCGGGCCTGCGCCAGCGGCAGGGCGGGCCGGCCGGCGATCCTGGCCAGGCCGGCCGCCCGGGCGATCAGCGCGATGTCGTCCCGCGGGCCCGAGGGCGCGACGAGGTCGGCCGGCGGCGATGCGGCGCCCGCCGCCGACAGGTCCGCGGTGCCGGCCCGCAGGTGCAGCCCCACCGCGAGCGCGGCCAGCAGCACCGGCAGGGCCGCCGCGCCCCGGCCGCCGACCGAGACGGGTCCCCGGTGCTCCCGGGCGATCCGTGCTACCTCGGACAGCAGGGCCGGACCGGCCAGCGAGTCGGCCAGCACGACCTCGGCGAAGTCCGGTCCGAGTCGGTCCACCAGGCCGTCGGCGGGCGTCCCGGAGTCGGCGGTGATCACCAGCCCGGTCTGCGTCCGGATGGCCGCCACGGCGTCGTCGACCTCCGGCTGGTCGGCGGCCAGATGGATCCGCGCCGCGCCGACCTGCTCGGCGTCGATGGCGGTGCGCAGCAGGTGCGGCAGGTCGGTGGCCGCCGGCGCGACGGTCAGTATCGTGCCCTGCGGCGCGCCACCCGGTGGGCGCGGGCCGCCCGATCCGTGCGGGCCCCCCGATCCGCGCGGGTCGCCCGGTGTGCGCGGCGGGCCCTCTGGCGCGGCACCCGGCTCAGCCATCGGTCAGCAGGCGCGCCAGCAGCGCCGGATCGATGTTGCCGCCGGAGACCACCGCGATCCGGTCGCCCGGGGGAAGCTGGTCGGAGTGGAACAGGTGCCCGGCGACCGGCACCGCCCCGCTGGGCTCGGCCACCAGACGGGCCTGCGTCGCCAGCATCCCGGTCGCCTGCAGGATCTCCTCCTCCGTGACGGTGATGATGTCGCTGACCTGCGTGCTGATGTGCCGCCACGGAAGCTCGCCCACGCTGAACGTGCGCAGCCCGTCGGCCACGGTGCGCGCGGTGTCCGCCGGTGCCCAGCCGATCCTCCGGCCGGCCCGGAACGACTCCGCCGCATCCCCGGCCAGTTCCGGCTCCACCCCGATCACGGCGGTGTCCGGCAGCAGCGCGGCGGCCGCGGCGGCGACGCCGGAGATCAGCCCGCCGCCGGAGACGGGTACCAGGATGGCCGCCGGCGGCCGCGGCCACGATGCCGCGTCCGCCTCGACGTCCTCGGCGATCTCCAGGCCGATGGTGCCCTGTCCGGCGATGATGTCGCGGTGGTCGAACGGCGGCACCATCGCCTTCCCGGTCTGCCGGGCCAGTTCCTCCGGTCGGGAGAAGCGCTGCTCGACCGGAACCAGTTCGACGGTGGCGCCCAGCGCCCTGGTGGCGTCGACCTTGCGGGCCGGCGCGTTGTCCGGGATCACGATGTGCGCGTCGATGCCGACCGCCCGGGCCGCGTAGGCCACCGCCTGCGCATGGTTCCCGGAGGAGTGCGCCAGGACGCCGCGGGATCGCGCCGCATGGTCGAGCCGGGCGATCGCGTTCACCGCTCCGCGAATCTTGAACGCGCCGATGGGCTGCAGCATCTCGGGCTTGATCCACAGCCCCGGCCACGGCGAGCGCATCAGCGGGGTGCGGACCGCGATGCCGGAAATCCGTTCGGCCGCCGCCCGGATCTCCTCGATGCCGACCAGATCCTGGTCGCCGGCACCGGTATCACCCGTCCCGGAGGGCGCGCCTGGTGCGTGGGTGGTGGTCACGTCGGTCCCGTCGTGTCGGCCCGTGCGGGCGCTGCGGATGGTCTGGGGGCCGGGCGTCAGCGCCGCCGGAAGTCGTGGAACGACCCGCGGTCCACGGAGAACGGCCGGCCGCCGGCGACGGTGTCCTCCGGGTCCAGCGCGGCGTCCACGCCACCGGCCAGCAGTGCCGACCCCGGGCCTACGTTCCGCTTGATCAGCGCCAGCGCGATGGGGCCGTCCTCCCAGTGCTGCGCCACGGTGCCCACCCGGCCGACGGTCCGGCCCTTGTCGGACAGCACCGGATCGCCGGTGACGGGCATCCGCTCGGCCGAGCCATCCAGGTGCAGCAAGGCCAGCCGGCGCGGCGGCTGACCCAGGTTGTCCACCCGGGCGACGGTCTCCTGGCCGCGGTAGCAGCCCTTGTGCAGGTGCACCGCGGTGGCCAGCCAGGGCATCTCGTTGGGGATGGTGCGGTCGTCGTTGTCCACCCCGAACCGCGGCCGGCGCGCCGGGATCCGCAGCGCGGCGGCGGCCCAACTGCCGGCCGGCCGCACCCCGGAACGGATCAGCGCGCCGGCGACCGCGCCGAACCCCGCGCGGGGAACCACCACGTCGACCCGATCCGGATAGCCGCGCAGCCATCCGCCCGCCGCCGGGCCGTCCGTCACCGCCACCGCGTGCCCCGCCGGCACCGGCGGCGTGTCCAGGACGCTGGTCACCGCCTGGTCGGCGTCCCGGCCGGCCACCGTGAGGGTGCCGAACTCGGTGGTCACGTCGGCCAGGTCGACCTTGGTCCAGAACCGCATCGACTCCAGGAACGCCAGCAGGGCCCGCGCCGCGGCGGCGGACTCGGTGCGGAGATGCACGGTGCCGCCCCGGTCGGCCAGGTCGGCCCAGTGCTGCACGTGGCCCTGCGCGGACAGCCACAGCGCCTCGGCGGCGTCGCCGTCGGCGAACTCCTCCAGGTGCTGGCTGGACAGGGTATGCAGCCAGGACAGCCGTTCCTCGCCGGTGACGGTGACCTGTCCGGCGGTCCACCGATCCAGCAGCACGGGGCCGCGGCCGGTCGCGCGCTGCTCTCCGAGCGGGTCGCCGTAGTGCCAGGCCAGGCCGGCGTCGATGCGGTGCTGCGGGTCGTCCGGAGTGGCGACCGCGCCCGGCCGGGACATCAGGGGAGAGGGGCCCATTCCCTGCTCCGGAGCGGGTTCCGAGGCTGGCGTCGACACGCCACCCATGGTAGGCGGCCGCCGCTCGGACCACTGCGGCGCATCTCACAGGGCCTGCCGGTGACCGGGGGGACCCGGACCCGGAAGAATCACCGGACATGGCGGAGCACCCCGACCACCCAACACTCCGATCCGCGGCGCCGGCCGGTCGCAGCGATCGCGCGGGTGCGATGCCCGAGCCCCCGGCGGCGATCTGGAGCGAGCTGCCGGGCGGCGCCACCCCGTTCGTGGACCTGGACCGGCACGAGTGGGCGGAGCTGGCCGAGTCCACCCCGTTGCCGCTGACCGAGCAGGAGCTGGCGCGGCTGTCCGGGCTGGGCGACCCCATCGATCTGGACGAGGTCTCCACCATCTACCTTCCGCTGTCCCGGCTGCTGAACCTGTACGTCGCGGGCACCGGCATGCTGCACACCGTCACCTCCACGTTCCTGCGGGAGCGGTCCGGCCGCACGCCGTTCGTGATCGGGGTGGCCGGCTCGGTCGCGGTCGGCAAGTCGACCACCGCACGGGTGTTGCGCGAGCTGCTGGCCCGCTGGCCGGACACCCCGCGGGTGGAGCTGGTGACCACGGACGGCTTCCTGTACCCGAATTCGGTGCTGGAGGAGCGGAACATCATGCACCGCAAGGGTTTCCCGGAATCCTACGACCGTCGCGCGCTGCTGCGTTTCATGGCCGAGATCAAGTCGGGGGCGGCGGAGGTGACGGCGCCCCGCTACGACCACCTGACCTACGACATCCTGCCGGACGAGAAGATCGTGGTGCGCAAGCCGGACGTGCTGATCGTCGAGGGGCTCAACGTGCTGCAGCCCGCGCAGCTC
>JBIQML010000116.1:0-10475 GCA_044463405.1 Nakamurella lactea
GCCACAAGTTGCGCATCAACCGAGAGCGCAACTGGCTGCTGGCGCTGCTCCTGCACAGCTACGCGAAGGCCGTGGCCGGCGACCAGCAGACCGACCTGGAGACCACCGTCGTGCGGGCCTTCGACGAGGCCGGGTTCGGCGACGAGATGCGCGAGCAGGGCCGGCTGTACGCGACCATGTCGGCGGAGGCACGCGAGCAACTGTTCCCGGGCCGCTTCGCGCAACTGGATGCCACCGTCTCCTATACCAGGGACGATCTGGTGGCCGACCTGCCGCAGGTGCAGGCATCCATCATGGCCATGCCGAACGCCACCGACATCGACGTGGCGGGCATCCACCGCCGCACCGCCGCGCGCGCGTCGTTCCGGCGCCCGCGGGCCAGCGTCGTGGCCACCCACGCCAGCGAGTTGCTGCGCGCGGTGGAGCCGGACGACGACCCGAGCAATCCTGCGTTCGCCGATCCGTTCTCCATCAAGGCCACCGGGTTCCACTGCACCGACGAGACCGGGACCGACTGGCTGGGCAGCGACGAGCCGTACTGGATCTTCGGATCCATTGGCGCCGGCGTCGCCGCCACCACCCGCAGCCAGGTGTTCGGCGACGTCGACTCCGGCGACGACCGCACCTTCGCCTCCACCGAGGGATGGCTGTGGGGCCAGCAGAACGCCGCCGCCCCGCTGCCCGCCGACGAGATCGGCGTGCTGGTCTCCCTGTGGGAGCACGACGACGGCGATCCCACCAAGGTGAAGGCGGCGGTGGGCGCGGCCTTCGCGGTCGCCGGCGCGGTGCTGACGGCGGCCGGCGTCACGGCCTGGGTGGGTGCCGTGGTGGCGGGAGTCGGCGCGGTGGTGCAGTGGCTGTTGAGCTACCTGGACGACGACCACATCGCCGACCAGACCTTCATCTTCAGCCGGCAGACCATCGTCGACCAGATCGGCAAGGCCGGCCAGTCCTTCGAGCTGACCCGCCGGTTCACCGACGGCGATGGCGACTACACGCTGACCATCACGGTCGCCCACGTGACACCGCAACCGACCACCGTGGCGGTGCCGAACGTGATCGGCATGACCCGCCAGAACGCCGTCTTCACGATCCAATCCCGCGGGCTGGTCGCCACCACGACCACGGCGCCGTTCGACGCGGCGGCGCCCGCAACGGAGCTCGTGCGGTCGGCGGTGACGGTGCCCGCCGGGGCGCCCGCGGCCGGCGAAGAACCGGCGGCGACCGTGGCGGCCGGTCTGGTGCACGCCACCGAGACCACCGGCACGGCACTGCTGGCCCCCATCGGGCCCGGTGGTCCGGGCGACCCGGGAGGACCGACGGGTCCGATCGTCACCTTCGTCGTGCGCGAGCAGTCCCCGGCCGGCGGCGCCGTCGTCGAGCGCGGCAGCACCGTGCATCTGACCGTCGAGCGGATCGACAACCGGTGACGCGGTCGGCCGGCGGGGCCCGCGACTGGTACGCGGCGCCCCACCGGCCGGTTCCGGTGCAGGTATCACCCCGGTGCCGCGGCCCTCATACTGAACGTGACCGTGCGGCATTCCCTGATGCCGGTCGCGCAGCGGCCCCGACCGGTTCCCGGACAGCGCGTCCCCCACGGGTGGGACGGCAGATCCTCGCGACCCGCGGACGACCCTCGCGGCGCTGACGGAGCCGACGCGGAGGCCCTGATCCGGCTGGGCGAGCACGCGCTGTACGTCACCGGCAGCCTCGTTCAGAGCCGGGACTACTTCCGGACCGCCCATGACGCCGCCTTCTCCGCCGGCCGGCCAGCGGCCATGGCACGGGCGGCGCTCGGACTCGGCGGCATCTGGGTGGCCGAGCACCGGTCCGCCGCGGAGGCGGCCGAGGTGCAGATGCGCCAGGCGGATGCGCTTCAGCGCATGGATCCGGGCTCGGCGCTCGCCCGTCGACTGTCCGCACGGCTGGCCGCCGAGGAGGACTACCGGTGCGGGCGTCACGGGGGGATCGTGGGCGCCCTGCGGGCCGCCGCCGCCCGCGACGACCCGGTCGCCCACGCCGAGGCCATCAGCCTGGCGCACCACTGCCTGCTGGGACCGGATCATCTCCAGCGCCGCCTCGAACTGACCGGTCAACTGCTGTGCACCGCGGCCCGCACCGGCCGCCGGTTCGACACGCTGATCGGCCTGTACTGGCGCACCGTCGACCTGCTGCTGGCCGCCGACCCGCATGCCGGCCGCTCCCTGACCGAGCTGCGCGGTGCGCTGGACGACACCCGTCACCTGGCGCTGGACTACGCGGCATCCGGGCTGGACGTCGCCCTGGCCATCCGGGCGGGGAGGTTCGACGAGGCGGAACTGCTGGCACAGCGGAGCGCCGCACTGGGCGCCGCTGCCGGCGATCAGGACGTGACCGGATGGCACGGCGCGCAACTGGTGGCGATCCGCTGGTACCAGGGCAGGGTCGGCGAACTGGTTCCGATGCTCGACGACATCGTGGACTCACCCACCCTGAGCGAGGTGGACGACGCGTATCCGGCGGCGCTGGCCGTGGCGGCGGCGGCATCGGGGGACGAGCTCCAGGCCTCCCGCGCCCTCGCCGGTCTGGGGTCCCGGTTGACCACGCTGGCCCGATCCAGCAGCTGGCTGGTCTGCCTCGCCGGTGTGGTGGAGGCCGCCGCCGCGCTGGGTGAGCGCGACATCGCCTGCACCGCCTACGATCTGCTGCTGCCGTTCGCCGACCTGCCGATGATGGCGAGTCTGGCGGTGGCGTGCTTCGGCTCCACCCAGCACGCTCTCGGGGTCGCATCCCTGACGCTGCATCAGACCGATCGTGCGATCGCGCACCTGCGGGCGGCGGTTCAGGCCAACCGCGCGCTGGGCCATGGGCCGGCAGCGGTGCTGTCCCGTCACCGACTGGTCCAGGCACTGCAGGCCCGCGCCCGACCGGAGGATCGGGTGACTGCGGCCGAGCTGACCGAGGCCGTCCGCGCCGAGGCCGACCGGCTCGGCATGCTGCTGCCGGAACCGCCGCGCGGTGTCGCCCGCGGCGGCGGTGCTGCGTCGCTTCGTTTGCAGCGCAACGGGGATCGGTGGCTGGTGGCCGGAGGGACGCTGGTGGCAGAGGTGGCCGACGGCGTGGGGATGCGGTACCTGGCCGCGCTCGTCGAACGGCCCGGCGCGGAGATTCCCGCGATCGACCTGGTGGCGACGACCGCCGGGGGGCAATCCGGCAGCACGATCACCAGGCAGCCGGTGCTGGACCGGACCGCCGCGGCCGCCTACCGTGCCAGGCTGCTGGCGTTGGACGACGAGATCGCGGACGCGGAGGCCGGACACGACATCGCCCGTCTGGGACGCCGGCGGGACGAGAAGCGCTGGCTACTGGCAGAACTGGGCCGCGCCGCGGGCCTGGGCGGGCGGGTTCGTGACTTTCCCGACGGCGCCGAGCGCGCCCGGTCCGCGGTGACGAAGGCGATCCGGCGGGCCGTCGACCGGGTGGCGCAGCAGCAGCCGGCGCTGGCGGACGCGTTGCGTCGCCGGGTGCACACCGGCCTGTCCTGTCGCTACGACGCCCGGTAGGGCCGGTGTTCTGTAGATCACTTGCGAGGCCGCCGATTCCGGCCGGATCGGCGTAACTTGGAGTTGTCTTCCTCGTTACCTGGGAGGTGGTCGTGATGACGACTGAGGGGACATCGACGGACCGGCTCTCCATGAGCGATCACCCGGACATCATCGAACTCCGGGAGCGCCTGGACCGCACGGCCGAAACCCCGCAGGCCTGGACCGTCGAGGGTCTGGCCCTGATCGCGGGACTGTACGCGGCGATCTCACCGTGGGTGGTGGACTTCCACACCGGCAACGCATCCCTGACAGCATCCAACCTGATCGTCGGGCTGGCGGCCGCGCTGCTGGCGTTGGAACTCGGGTCCGCCTACTCGCGGGCGCACGGCATGAGCTGGGTGCTCCCGATACTGGGTGCCTGGATCATGGTGTCGCTGTGGGTCATCCAGAGCACCGCCCTGGACGCCGGCGTCGTGCTGAACAACATCATCGTCGGAGCCTGCATCCTTCTGCTGGGCCTCGGAGCGATGGGCATGCAGCGGATGCGGATGCCTCGGCGCCGGTGACATCGCCGCGTCAGCGGTCACCACGGTCGCCCGGGACGGCGGAGCACGGCGCCCCGGGCGTCGGCGTGCCTCCGGGCGGAAGAAGGCCCGCCGGCCGGTGCCGGCAGCCATGCGGCACCCTGGACGGATGCACCCCGACGACCCCGTCACCGCCGCACCGTTCACCCTGTCCGACGCCCGCCGCCTGGTCGGCGAGCAGCCCTTCTGCCGCTGGTGGGGCCTGTCGGTCACCGGGCTGTCCGACGGCAGCGCGACCGTCGCGCTGCCGTCGGCGCCGCACCTGCTGCGACCCGGCGGCGTGCTGCACGGCTCCAGCTACGAGGTGGTCGCCGACGTGGCCATGTGGCTGGCCATCATGACCAGGACCGGCGAGGAACCGATGGCCGTCACCATCGAGATGAAGACCAGCTTCCTGCGCGGCACGGCAGGCGCCATCACCGGCACCGCCCAGCTGCTGCGCGTCGGACGGCGGATCGCCTTCGGCGAGGCGAAAGTGCTTGACGAGGATGGCACCCTGGTGGCGCACAGCACGCTGAGCTACGTCCGGCCGGTCGCCTGAAACTGCGAGGCACCGAACGGCCAGGTCGGGAGGGCCGCCCACATGACCGGAACCGCATCGGCCGGCGAGCCGCCCGACGGGCTCCGCTGGACCACCCTGGATCGGGCGTCGACCCCCGCGTGGTCCGAGCTGACCAACCTGCTCGCCCGGGTGGAGGGCACCGAGGAGTTCTACTCCGCCGAGGACCTCGCCGAGGAGCTGGCCGAGTCCGGATTCGACCCCGCGCGGGACAGCTGGGCCGCCTGGGACGGCGACCGGCTGGTCGCCTACGGCCAGCTGCGCGTGGCCGCCGAGCTGCTGGAGAGCGGCCGGTGCCGGGCCCAGCTCGATGGCGGGGTGCACCCGGACTGGCGCGGTCGCGGCATCGGCATCCGCCTGATGGACGCCCTGGAGACCCGGGCGCGGGAGCTGGCCTCGCAACACCACCCGGGGGTTCCGCTACAGCTGCGCGCCTCCGGCAGGCTTCCCGGCGATCCGGTGCGCCCGCTGCTGGAGCACCGTGGCTACCGCATCGCCCGCTACTTCACCGACATGGAGCGAACGTTGCCCGGCGACCCGTTGCCGGCCGCGGACCAGAACGTGCGGCCCTACCGGCCGGAGCTGTCGGAGAAGGTCCGGCTTGCCCACAACGACGCGTTCGCCACCCACTGGGGATCGACCGCCAGGAGCGCGCAGGCGTGGCGAGAGCAGCTGGCATCACGCACGTTCCGCCCCGACAGCTCCACCGTCTGGATGCAGGACGGCGACGTTCTCGGCTACGTGCTGACCTACCAGTGGGTGGAGGGCGAGCTGTACATCGGCCAGGTCGGGACCCGGCAGCGCGCCCGCGGGCGGGGCCTGGCGCGGGCGTGCCTGCTGGCCAGCCTGCACGCCGCCGTGGACTCGGGGCGGTACCACCTGGTCGACCTCTCCGTGGACTCGGAGAACCCGACCGGAGCGGGCGCGCTGTACGAATCCGTCGGGTTCACGGCCACCCGGACGGTGGCCAGCTACGTCCGCGACGAGCCGGCCCCGCAGGCCTGAGCGCCTGGGCCCGGCATGGATCAACTATGCAGGCATGCATGATCGTGGCCGATTTGTGACGGAAGTTTCTGCAGGGACCAACTTCGTGCCTGCCTGGGAAGTTGATCCATGCGGGGTGGTGGGCGAGGATCGGCCCGTGACCGAACATCCTTCACCCCCGACGTCCCCGGACTCCTTCCCGCGGTTGGCCGCCCGCACGCTGCGCTTCACCCTCGGCGAGCCGCGCACCATCACCGTCACCGACGACGGCTCGCGGGTGCTGTTCGTCCGCACCGGCTCCGGCACCGACCGCACCGGTGCGCTGTGGTGCTTCGACGTGGACAGCGCCGCCGAGCGCCTGCTCGCGGACCCGGCGACGCTGCTCGGCGACGCGGGTGAGGACTTGTCCGCCGAAGAGCGGGCTCGCCGGGAGCGCTCCCGGGAGTCCGGTGCCGGCATCGTGGGATACACCGTCGACGACGCCGGGCAGACCGCAGCGTTCGCGCTGTCCGGCGGCCTGTGGGCCTGCGACGTGGCGGACGGCCGATCGTGGCGAGTTCCGGCGTCCGGAGCGGTGATCGACCCGCGCATCGACCCGACCGGCCGCCGGATCGCCTACGCCAGCGGCGGTTCGCTGCGGGTCGCCGAGCTGGACGGCGGCGGTGACAGGGCACTGGTGGAGCCCGACGGTGACGAGATCGTCTGGGGCCAGGCCGAATTCGTCGCCGCCGAGGAGATGGACCGGTATCGCGGGTTCTGGTGGTCCCCGGACGGCGAGTCGCTGCTGGTGCAGCGCTATGACAACTCCCCGGTCGGCGTGTGGTTCGTCGCGGACCCGGCCAATCCCGCGGCCGAGCCGGTCGCGCACCGGTACCCGGCGGCCGGCACCGCCAACGCCGAGGTGCAACTCTGGCACGTCACCCTGGCCGGCGATCGCCTCCAGATCCGTTGGGACGACCAGCGTTTCCCGTATCTCACCAGGGTGTCCTGGACCACCTCGGGCGCGGTGATGCAGGTGATGAGCCGTGATCAGCGCCGCAGCCAGGTGCTCCGGATCGATCTCGACGGCACCGACCCGCAGACCGTGCTGCTGGCCGAACCGTCGGACCCGGCCTGGGTGGACCTGGTGGTGGGCGTGCCGGCGCTGGCCCCGGACGGACGGTTGATCACCACCGTCGACGACGGCGACACCAGGCGCCTGGCGGTGGACGGCCACGCGGTCACCCCGCGGGGGACACAGGTCCTCGGCGTGCTGTCGGTCTCCGACGCCGGTGTGCTGGCCACCGTCACCGCCGAACCCACCGAGCAGCACCTGGCACGAATCGGCTTCGACGGCCAGATCACCCGCCTCTCCGAGGGTTCCGGCGTGCACACCGGTGCGGCGGGTGGCGACACGGTAGTGGTTGCCAGCAACCGGCTGGACGCGGAAGGCACGGCGGTGACGGTGTTCTCGGCCGGCCGTGAGGTGGGCAGGCTGCGCCGGACAGCCATCAGCCCCGGCTTCGCCCCCGCGGTCACGATGCTGACCGTGGGGGAGCGGGACCTGCGCGCGGCGGTGCTGTTCCCCCGGGCCCACCGGCCGGGTTCGACGAAGCTGCCGGTCATCATGGCGCCGTACGGCGGCCCGCACGCCCAGCTGGTGCGCGCCAGCTCCCGGATGTTCCTGCAGCCACAGTGGTTGGCGGACCAGGGGTTCGCGGTCGTCGTCGCCGACGGCCGGGGCACGCCCGGCCGGGGACCGGCCTGGGAGCGGACGGTGCGCGACGAGCTGGCGTCGGTGAC
Organism: Nakamurella lactea; assembly: GCA_044463405.1. Taxonomy (GTDB): domain Bacteria; phylum Actinomycetota; class Actinomycetes; order Mycobacteriales; family Nakamurellaceae; genus Nakamurella; species Nakamurella lactea_B. Next base: position 7,434 of record JBIQML010000116.1, read on the forward strand.
GCTGGCCGATCAGGTGGACGCGCTGTCCGGGGTGGCCGCCGCGTACCCGGACGACCTGGACACCGGCCGGGTGGGGATCATGGGCTGGTCCTACGGCGGCTACCTGTCGGCGTTGGCCGTGCTGGAGAGGCCCGACGTGTTCCACGCGGCGGTCGCCGGGGCCCCCGTCACCGACTGGACGCTGTACGACACCTTCTACACCGAACGGTATCTCGGGCATCCCGGCGAGCAGCCCGAGGTGTATCGGCGCAACTCGCTGATCGACAGGGCGCCGCAGCTGGCCCGGCCATTGATGATCATTCACGGCATGGTGGACGACAATGTGGTGGTCGCCCACACGCTGCGGTTGTCCGGCGCGCTGCTGGCGTCCGGCCGGCTGCATCAGGTGCTACCGCTGACCGGGGTGACGCACATGGCCTCCCAGGAGGAGATCGCCGAGAACCTGCTGCTGGCCCAGGTGGACTTCCTGCGCGGCGCGCTCGGCGGGTAACGCCCCGCCGACCCCGCCCTATCCCGCCGGCCCCCCGCCCTACCCGGCCGACCCCGCCGCGTTGTGAGTCTGAGGTGGCGCCATGGCGCCACCTCAGACTCACAAGCGGGGATGTCGGACGGTCGCTACCATGCCCGCCATGCAGTGCCGGATCGATGACGTTGTCCTCCACTACGCCGAGCGCGGCACCGGCGTGCCGCTGCTCGCGCTGCACGGCGCGGGTGTGGACCACCGGGAGGTCGAGGCGGCGCTGGAGCCCCTGGTGCCGAGCGACGGACTCCGGCGGCTGTACCCGGACCTGCCGGCGATGGGCCGCTCCACCGCGGACGGGCTGACCGGCAACGACGACGTGGTGGCCTTGCTGGCGCGCTTCGTCGAGCAGCAGGTGGGCGGTCCGGTGCTGCTGCTCGGGCACTCCTACGGCGCGTATGTCGCTCGCGGCGTGGCGGCGCAGCGACCCGATCTGGTGCTGGGCCTCGCGCTGGTGTGCCCGCTCGGCGGGAGCTCCGGGGACGTCCCCGAGCAGCGGGCCGTCGTGCAGGAACCGGACGCCTACCGGGAACTCGAGCCCGACCAGCGGGCCTGTTTCGACGAGTACTTCGTGGTGCGCACGCCGGCGACCGCTCGCCGGTACCGGGACAGCGTGCTGCCCGGCACCCTCGCCGTGGACAAGGAGGCCCTCGGCCGCGTCTTCTCCGGGTGGACGGTGGACGTCGACCGCGAGGTGTACTGCGGGCCCACCCTGATCGTGGCCGGCCGGCGGGACTCGACCGTCGGCCACGCCGCGGCGATGCGGCTCGTGGACCGGTATCCGCGGGCGGCGCTCGCGGTGCTCGAGGACGCCGGGCACGCCCTGCTGCACGAGCGGCCGGAGATCGTGGCCCCGCTGCTGCACGACTGGATCGACCGCGCACGTCCGACCGGATGATCACAAGTGCCGCGGGGCCCGGGCCGCCAGGCGACGCGGCCCCGCGCGATCACCCCGGCGGTCGGCCGCTGCGCACGGCCAGCGGGATGAACAGTGCCACCAGGGCTGCCGTCACCGCCATGGCGCCCGGCACCTCGATGCCGGTGGCCATCGCGCCCACCAGCGCCGCGCCCAGGGCGGTGCCGGTGTCGAACCCCACATTCCACACCGAGCTGACGGTGGCCGTCTCCCGTTCCCGGGCACGGGCGAATGCGGCCACCAGGGTCAGGTTCTGCGCCGCACCGTAGCCCAGGCCGAGCACCGCCGACCCGATCAGCGTCACCGTCCAGGACGCCGCGCCGCCGGCCAGCAGCCCGCCCACCACCAGGGCCATGCCGGCGGCCGCGACCGCCGACGAGACCGGCAGCAGCACGGCGATGCCACGCCGATCCGCCAGCCCGCCGGCCTGCCACCGGGCCAGGGCGGACGTCACCCCCCAGACCAGCAGCGCCGTGGTCGCCAGCGCACCGTCCGGGCGGGTGATCGGCAGGTAGGTGGTGAAGCCGCCACCGGCCAGCGTGATCACCATCAGCACCAGCGACGGGCCGAGCGCGGCGATTCCCGCCGCGCGCCGGGCACGGCGAGCCCGTTCGGCTCGGGGATCCGATCGCGGGTCGGCCTCCGGATCGGTGCCGGCATTCCTGCTCAAGGCCGGCACGGTGACCAGGCCGAGCAACGGAGCCGCCCCCAGGATGGCCACCCAGGTGAAGTGGCCGGCGGTCACCAGGGCGACGCCGCCGGGGATCGCCAGCAGGTTGGGGACGGCGACGGCCAGCCCGTAGATCCCGATGGCCGCGCCGCGCCGGGTCACCGGCACCACCCGGGCGACCATCACGGACCCGAGCACCGTCAGGCTGGCGAAACCGGCGCCGCGCACCGCGCAGATCGCCAGCACCCACCCCAGGCCGCCGTCCACCAGCAGCAGCAGGGACGGCGCGCCGAGCGCGATCAGCCCCCCGGCCAGCACCGGGCCAAGGCCGAGCCGCTGCGTCAGCCGCGGGACGAGCAACTGCACCCCGACGGTGGCCACCAGCAGCACCGTGGTGGCCAGCCCGGCCAGCGCATCGGCGGTGCCGCGATCGGCCAGCCAGGCTGGCAGCGAGGCGAGCGTGATGCAGAACCCGGTGAACCCGGTGACGGTGTAGCCGACCAGCACCTGCATGGCCGGCAATCGCCACAACGAGCCTGCCGGCGCCGCCGCGATGCCGTCCTGCATGCTGATCCGCGTCCCTCCCGGTCGACCGTGCCCGATGACGGTATCCGCCCACCGGCCTGCGTCCCGCGCCGGCGTCGTCCGGCGTGGCTACCCTTCGTTCGGGTGTTCCGGACCGTCCGGCACCCGTGGGGGAGCGCGGGAGGAGGAGCCGATGGCGTCGACCGACTCGCCGCCTGACATCGCGTCGATCCGGGCGGCGCAGCGGCGGATCGCCGGGCACGTCGCCCGGACCGAGATGTACCGCAGCGCCGCGCTGGGCGCCGGGTCGGGCGCCCGGGTGCACCTCAAGCGGGAGATCGACCAGCCGACCGGCAGCTTCAAGGTGCGCGGGGCCTGCAACGCCATCCGCGCCCTCGCCGAGCGCGGCGA
>JBIQML010000117.1:0-6882 GCA_044463405.1 Nakamurella lactea
CTGGCGAAGCTGGGGGTGCGGCAGTGAGTTCGGGCACGATGTCAGTCCCCGGGCGCCATAACGCGCCGATGACGTCCGTCTTCACGTGGGTCAATATGCCAGCACGTTGGTGGCGATCGGGACGAGTCTGTTTCTGCTGCGCCAGGGCCAGAACGACCGACGGCAACTACACGTGGATCGCAAGCGGGAGCAAGCCACGCGGTCACCGCATGGGCCGGCTGGATCGACAAGCCGAGAGGCGGCGACGTCGACGATCGGGTCGTGCCATCGTGGTGATGTCAGAGCGACCCAAACACAGAAGGCAAAGACGTCGGGACTATCCGACCCGGCTGCTGGTGTTGGGCAGGAGGACGAGTTTGCCGTGGGCGTGGCCGCTTTGGCTGATCTGAAGGGCGGTCTTCCATTCGTCCAGCCTGAAGGCGCCCCCGATCGGAACGCTGAAGGTGCCATCGGCAGCGTGCTGGGCATACTCAGGCAGGACTTCGACGCGCCTGGTTCTGTCTTCGTGGAAGGTGTCGCGGACGCCGAGTTCGGCGGCTGCGACGAAGTCAGAGGCGGTGAGGACCCGCCTGGGGTCGCCACCGGCGATCCGAATGAGGTCAGGTAGCGACCCGCCGACGGGTGCTGCGTCGAAAGCGAGGTCGACCGGTCCGGCGTTGAGGTCGAGGACGCGCTCGGCCATTCCGTCCCCGTAGGGGGTGACGGTCGCGCCGAGATCTTGGAGCTGTGCGGCGTAGGTGTCACCGGCTGTCGCGACGACGTGCATGCCGTTCATGAGAGCGATCTGCACGGCGGCGAAACCGATCGTGCTGCCGGCCCCGTGGATCAGGATCGTCTTGCCGCTCTCGAGCCCGAGCCAGTTCAGGTGTGCAAAAGCGGTGTCGACCGTCATCGGCAGCGCGGCCGCGGAGACGAGGTCGAGCCCCGAGGGGACGGGGAACCAGCGGTCCATGACTGCTTTCTCGGACGCACCCGCCGACGAGCAGTGCGCCCAGTCCGCGGTGCCGAAGACGACGTCGCCGACGGCAGTATCCTCGACGCCGTCTCCGATCGCGTCGACCGTGCCCGAGATATCGCAGCCGATCCCGCGAGGCAGATCACCGGCGAACAGACCTTGGCACAGCGCCCAGTCCGCTGGCGCCAATCCGGCGGCGTGTACGACGATCCGGATCCGGCCCTGGTCGGGTTCCTGGACCTCGATCGTCTCTAAACGCAGCACCTCCGCGGGCTCGCCATACTCATGAAAGCGCACGGCGCGCATCATCTCGGTCATGAAAGCTCCATTCGTGCTCGCCCGATCGGTCGGTGGGAGGCCTCCCGATTCGTCAGTAACTGACTATACCTGTTGTGTCAGCGACTGACAAATCGGTTAGGATCGGTTCATGCCGAGGGATGGACGTGTCGTACGTCGACGCCTGGAGCGCGCCGCGCTGGAGTTGTTCGCCGAGCGTGGTTTCGATGGCACGACCACCGCGCAGATTGCCGCGCGAGCGGGCGTGACCGAACGGACCTTCTTTCGGCACTTCCCCGACAAGCGCGAGGTTTTGTTCGCTTCCGAGGATGAGCTGCGCGAGGTAACCACCGCGGCGCTGGCGGCCGCGCCTCGCGGACTCGAACCATTGCCCACGCTTCGGGCCGCGTTACACGGCGTGGTGCCATTGATCGAACGCAATCGCCCGCTGGCGATGATGCGCGCCCCGATCATCGCGGCTTCCCCAGCGTTGATGGAACGCGAGCACGCCAAGACCGCGGCGCTGACCGACCTGGTTGCCCGGGCACTTCAGGAGCGGGGCGTTGACGAAAGGGCCGCGCTACTTGCCGCGCGTGTGGGTATGGCCGCCTTCGCCACCGCGATCAGACGCTGGGCCAACCACCCCGCCGTCGACGTTCACCGTCAGGTCGACCAAGTCTTCGCAGAGTTGCGTGCAGCGGCCATCGCGCTATGACCCCTTGCTGGGTTCGGCGGGACTCGCCCATGGTCACGCCGGGCCGTTTGCCCTGCCCGACGTCGGCGAAAGCCAGGCAGCGATGCGGGCAGGACTCGGAAATCTCGGAGTCCGTGGCCACCTGCACGACGGGCGAATCCGGGACTCGGGGAGCCATACCACCTGCTCGCGCAACTCCTTGGGGCTTCGGTCCGGTCGACGTCCCTTCGGGAATGTTGACGGATCTGACGTCACCTGTCCGTGCAGCGGGCCTGGGCCGTCGCCGGCGACGGCGACGGCGAGGGGGCGGCTCAATCGAGCGCCGTACGGCACTGTTGATGATGGAATCGATCAGGTCCGTTGCGCCCCTGCAGTATCCCCGTCGTATCCCATCTCGGCACCTCAGGCGGGTGGCGTCCGGGCGAATCGCTCGTTGCCGAGCACGTTGAGGAGCTGCAGTTTCTCCGCGGCCTCGGTGCGAGGCGGGGCGGTGAGTACGAGCAGGGCTTGGGATTGGTCTTCGGTGAACAGTGCCTGGCAGTCGAGTTCGATGGGTCCCAGTTCGGGGTGCAGCAGGGTCTTGTGGTCGGCGAAGCGTTGGGCGACCTCGTGGCGTTCCCACAGTTTCGCGAACTCGGCGCTGGCGGTGTGTAGCGCTCGCACGAGCCGGCCGGCGGGCGAGTCCGCGCCCATCGACCCGTACGCGGCACGCAGGCCGGCGACTTCCGCGCGGCTTTGCCGGTCGTGGTCCGCCTCGGGGTAGATGCGGCGTTCGGCGGGATCGGTGAACCACCGGTAGATCTCGCTGCGAGCCAGGCCGGTGTAGCCCGACCGGTCACCGAGCAGAGCCACCGCCATCGCGTTCTGCGCCAAGACCTCGCCCAGGTTCGACAAGATCAGCGCCGGGGTGTCCTCGAGCCGGTCGAGAACGCGCAGGAGCGCGGGGGCGACGTGCGTGGCGGCCGCCGCCGGCGCCGGGGGGTTGTGCCCGGCCACCCGGAACAGGTAGTCCTGTTCGGCGCTGGTTAGCCGCAGCGCACGGGCGAGCGAGGCGAGCATCTGCTCGCTGGGCTGGTGGCTGCGCCGCTGCTCGATGCGGGTGTAATAGTCCACGGACATCATCGCCAGCGCCGCGACCTCTTCGCGGCGCAGCCCGGCCGCGCGGCGCCGTGGGCCCGCCGGCAGTCCCACGTCTTCGGGGCGCAGGGCCTCGCGCCGACGGCGCACGAACGAAGCCAGTTCTTCTCGATCCACCCCGCCAGTGTGACCCACGCGGTGGGTGCCAAGCCAGGGACCGGCGGTCCCCGGATAACCGGACTCTGCCCGCAAGGCCACCGAGCACGCAGGCTAGCCACATGAACACATCCGGAGACACCATCTTCATTCCCGGCGGCACCAGCGGCATCGGCCTGTCCTTGGCGCTCGCGCTTCAAGCACGGGGCAGCACCGTGCTCGTCGGTGGCAGACGCGGCGACGCCTTGGAGCGGATCGCCGCCCAGCATCCGGGTATCGACACCGTGCAGATCGACACCACCGACCCGGCGAGCATCGATGCCGCCGCGAAGCAGGTGCTCGCCGATCATCCCGAGCTGAACGTGCTTGTCGCGATGGCCGGCATCATGCGCGTGGAGGACTGGCATCGGCCCGAGTCGTTCCTGACCTCGGCCGAGCAGGTCGTGACGACCAACGTGCTCGGCCCGATCCGGCTGATCGGCGCGTTCATCGAGCACCTGCAGTCCCGCCCCGACGCGACCATCGTGACCGTCTCCTCCGGCCTGGCGTTCGCGCCGCTCGCCGCGACGCCGAGCTACAACGCGTCCAAGGCCGCCATCCACATGCTCAGCGAATCCCTCCGGCTGCAGCTGGCGGACACCGCGGTGAAGGTCACCGAGCTGGTGCCGCCGTCGGTGCGCACCGGGCTGCTGCCCGGCCAGGAGACCAGCGACATCGCGATGCCGCTCGACGAGTTCACAGCCGAGGTGCTCTCGCTACTCGACACGGAACCGGACGCGAAGGAGATCCAGGTGGAACGGGTCAAGTTCCTGCGATACGGCGAGGCCCGCGGCGACTACGACCAGGTGGTCGCGGCCCTGAACGCGACCGACCCGCACGGCAAATGAAGGAGACGATCATCGATCACCCCAAGGTAGTGGTCGTCACCGGGGCGTCCAGCGGATTCGGCAACCTCACCGCCCGTGCGCTGGCCCGCGCCGGGCACACGGTCCACGCCGGCATGCGCGCCACCGCGGGGCGCAACGCCGCCCAGGTCGCGCAGCTGGCCGAGCTGTCCGCCGCCGAGTCGATCGACGTCCGCGGCGTCGAGATGGACGTCACCAACCAGGGTTCCGTCGATGCCGCGATCGAGAAGATCATCACCGAGCAGGACCGCCTGGACGTGGTGGTGCACAACGCCGGACACATGGCGGCCGGCCCGGCCGAAGCGTTCACGCCCGAGCAGCTGGCCGCGCTCTACGACGTCAACGTGGTCTCCACCCAGCGCGTCAACCGTGCGGTGCTGCCGCACCTGCGCAGCCGTGGCGGCTTGCTGGTCTGGGTGGCCAGCACCAGCACCCGCGGCGGGCATCCGCCGTTCCTCGCGCCGTACTTCGCCGCCAAGGCAGCGATGGACGCGCTCGCCGAGAGCTACGCCGCGGAGCTGATCAAGTTCGGGATCGACACCGTCATCGTCACCCCGGGCGCGTACCCCACCGGGACGAACCACTTCTCCCACGCCGACACCCCCGCCGACACCGCGCGGGCCGCCTCCTACGAGCAGGCCTACGGTCCGCTGCGCCGCAGGATCGATGAGAACCTGGCTGGCCTGTTCCCGGATGGCCACGGCGCGACGGAGGTCGCCGACGAGATCAGCCGGGTGATCGGGCTACCCGCCGGGCAGCGACCATTCCGTACCGATATCGACCCCAGCCACGACGGGAGCGAGGTCGTGGCCACGGTCGCCGACCGCATCCGCACGGAGTTCTACCACCGCATCGGCATCACCGAACTACTCCCGGCCCAAGCCAGCGCCTGACCCAGACGCCCACCAGGGGAAAACCACTACAACACAGGAGGATCCACCATGCCATTCGCCAACTTCAAGGTTCCCGCCGAGACCGTCACCGCCGAGGACAAGAAGGAGATCGTCGCCCGCGCCACCGACCTGTACGTCGAGATCTACGGCGAGCGTGTCCGCCCCACCACCGTCGTCCTCGTCGAAGAAGTCCCCGACGGTGGCTGGGGCGTCGCCGGCGCCGTCCTGACCGCCGCCATGCTCAACGGGGACGACGCGTAAACTACCGAGGCAACCGTCCCGTGGCGTCGCGTCCGCCCCGGCGGTCCTCACCTCGGCGACGTCACCGTCACCGATGTGAGTGGCGAGAAGGTCGTGATGAGCGCAGCCAGCGCCTCGGGCGCCTCGAGCGGAAGAAGGTGCCCCGATCCGGGGACCACGACCAGTTCGGCGTCGTCGAGGTAGGGCAGCAGGTTCGCGCGCAGCACCTCGGTCGGCTCGACCATGTCGCGCTCACCGGCGACGACGAGGGCCGGCACGGTAACGCGCTGCGTTTCGGCCGAGATGTCTTCAGCGATGCCCCGCAACGGCCACTCCACCCGCGCGGCAGGAGTGCTCGCGAGCGAGTCTTCGACGACCTGCGCTCGCAGCGCGGCAGGAAGCCTGGTCGCGGTGAGGACGGTATCGCGGGCGCTGGCGACCGAGTCAGCCGAGTCGTACGCGTGCGAAAGCCCTTCCTGGTACTGCGGGTCGACGTGCGCTGCGGGTCGGGCCGGTGCCGGGGCGACCAGGACGATGCCGCGCAGGCCGCCCGGCTTGGCCGCGGCGACGAGTTGGGCGACCTTGCCACCCATCGAGTGGCCGACGAGCACAAAGTCCGAGACGCCGGAGGCGCTGAGCACCGCGCGCGTATCCGCGGCGAGTTGGCGCAGATCGTACGGTCCGGGCAAGGTGTGGGAGCGCCCCCAGCCGCGGAAGTCGAGGGTGAGGAGGTCGCGCTCCGGCAGCGCCGAGATCACCGGTGCCCAGGTGCGCCCGGAGCCGCCCCAGTAGTGCAGGAACACCAGGCTCGGCCCGGTTCCTTGTCGGCGTTCGTAGCGTGGTAGCTGGTTTTGGTCATGCGGGTTCATGGTCTGTCCTGTTCGTGGAGCCGTCGGCCGATGTCGATCCTGCTTGCTCAGTCGACCAGGAGTCGCGGTGCGCCGGCCATCGCGAAACCGGACGAGAGATTGTGGAAAATGGACACGTGTCGACTGTCCGACAGCTGAACTACCAGCCGCGCGACGGGTCCGCCGGCGGCGTCGAGGTGATGAGCTTCGCCCGGCTACGGGCGCTCAACGACGGTGCGACCCAGCGGGCCGACTTCTACGTCATCGCCGTCGTCGACGGCGGCCGTGGCGTGGTGTCGATCGACTTCGAGCGCTATCCGCTGGCGCCGGGCGCCGTGGTGCGGATTCCGCCCGGTGCCGTGCACCGCTGGGACGAGTTGGCGTCGCTGAGCGGACGCCTGGTGCTGTTCGTCCCCACCGCGCCCGCCACGACGGCCACGCAAGCCCTCGCCGCGGCCAGCGACCTCCCCGGAGTCGGCGACCTGGCTGCCGAGGTCGCGCTCGTCAGCGCCGCACTGGACCACCTCGAACTCGAACTGCGCGCAGCGGGAGCAGGCGTGCAGGCCGAGATCCCAGCGCTGCTGTTGTCGGCGTTCCTGGCGCGTCTACCGGCCGTGCCCGCGGCGGCGGGCCCGACCGGCTCGTTGTTCGACGCGTTCCGCCGGCAACTGGAGGTCAACTTCCGGGTACATCGCGACGCCGAGTTCTACGCACGCACTCTCAGCTACTCGCCGCGCACGCTCTCGCGGGCCGTGCAGAGGGCGACCGGGCGGACGGCGAAGGCCTACATCGTCGAACGAGTACTGTTGGAGGCCAAGCGGATGCTGGCACACGACCG
>JBIQML010000117.1:6892-10424 GCA_044463405.1 Nakamurella lactea
TTCACCGCGGCACGATGCGCGAACGAACTCGGCTTCCCGGGCGCCTCCGGATTCGCCGCCTTCTTCCGCCACGGCACCGGGTTGTCCGCCGGCGCCTGGCAGAGGCAGGCCACTCCGGCGGCCCATGCTCCGGTCACGACGCCGCCGGCTCGACGGGAACCGAAACGGTGAGACAGTTCCGAGCAGATCGTGGGCTCCGGCAGACGCGGGCGACTGGCAAGACGCTCAGTCTCCCTTGGGCTCCGCGATGAGCGCGGCCTGCGCAGCAGCCGCCAGTTCCTTCAGCCATCCCTTCACCGCCTCGGACTTGAGATTGTCGAAGGTGACATCGTCCTGGACCATCGCCGCACCTGGTTTGCGAGCCTGTCCCAGCCCCCGCGAGAACGAACTGGTCGTTGCCGCCTTCTTCGCATCGAGCCGGGTCGGCCGTTTGGCACCCCGCCTGGCCCCTTTCGAGGCGTCTGCCGGGAGAGGACTGGTGATATCGAGGTCTATGAGTGCCTGAGTTTCGGCATTCCGCAGCGTGATGTGCGGATTCGGATCGGAACGCGGAGGCACCTGAGATGCCCATTCCAGGATGGCGTGGATCATGTAGCGCACCCGAGGGGCACCCTCGCGGCTGGCGGGTGCGCGCCAGTAGACGTTCTCCGAAATCCAACCCCGGCCCTCGAACATCTGGAACTCAGAGCGCTTCTTGAACACGATCTGGCCACCCCCGAAGAAGTCAGGAAGCTTGAGGCCGAACGAATCCCGCTGCTGCATGAAGTCGGGCAGGCCGTCGCCGCCCGCCCCGCCGCCCTCGCCGGGCATTGCCTGAGCGCTAGCCATGAGCACCTCGGCGTCGAGTTCTTCCTTGCTCGGCGGCTTCGCGAACCTCGGGTCGGTCACGTCGAACCGATTCTGCTCGTTCCAGTAGAAAATCCGCTTAACCTCGACAGCTCCGAGCGGCTGCGGACGCTTTCCGTTCAGTCGGTCGATGATGTCAAATACGTCGGAGATTTCCTTCCTGCGCCTGATCACGGACGCGGCAGGCTGCTGCCGACTGCCAAAACTCTCGGCCATGCTCGGGGCACCGACCTGCGGAGGTCGCCGCAGGACGGCAAGAGGTGCAGCCGGCCCAGCGTCGCGCTCCTCGGCAGGAACTGAGGGACGGCCCGATCCGGGGTGCACGCGCCTCAATGGTGCGAGCCTCGCACCGGAGTCCTCGACAGGCAGGCTGGCGGATCCGGTCGGGCGTTGCGCGGAAGCACCGTGTCGAATGCCCGAACGGTCCAGATGCAATCCAGGTACAGGCATCAACCCGCCGCCCAAGGCCGCAGTCGCCGCCCCAGACATCGCCCGTTTCTCGATGTGCGGGCTGTCCGCGACGGTCTGGGGCGGCGCGGCTCGGTATTCGCTCACCTGGGACCTCACAACGACTTGGACGCGGCTGACAACCGGCACATTAGCCCCGAGCCCACCGCGCGAACACCGCCGACCCGGTAGAGCCGCAGGTATTCCACGACGTCTTCGTCCTCCCGGTCGACCTGCCGGGCGAACACACATGCTGCGAGGACCGAGCGAGCAATCCCGCAGGGCCGGCGGCCTGCCACCGGGCATGCCGCTTCGCCGACAGTGAGCGGTGACGTCCGCGCAGCCCGTGCCGTCGTCACCATCAAGATCGCGGAATCACCAGTTGCAATGCATCGTCATCCCGCGCATCACCTCCACCCCGGCCCCGAGCAACCTCCGTTGGCACACTCCGCGCGCCGTACCCAGTGTGCGCCAGCCGTCAGGACCCGACGGGCCCGGTCGGCTTGTGGGCCGCCTCGCCGCGCCGTGCGCGCGGACGGTCGCATCATGTCCTCTTCGATGCTCGCTGGACTTCCGGGGCGGCTGCATGATCCGCGCGATGACCCTGATCCCACCCCGACTCGGGATACTGGGGCTCGACGGAGCACTCGGTCGCGGACGCATGTCGCCCGGGCGACTAGGACCTCAATTGATCAAGGCGTTCAATAAGGGTCTCCAGGGCTTCTTCGAACTCTTCCGCCGAGTGGTCCTGGGATAGTTCAGGCTCAAGGGACTGAAGGAGTGGATAGCTGCTCAGGTCGGTGTCGTCGGGGTTGTGGTCGGGATCCTCTTGCTGGATGGGGCTGACGTCCGCCCCTTGGGCGGAAACCTCAAGTAACAAATGTCCGAGCAGAAAGCTTGAGAACGCGCGGTAGGACGAGACGCAGGCGGCGTCGTCGAGGCCGCAACTGCGCATCTGTTGCAGGAACGATTCCATCCAGCGCAGGCTCCGCAACGGCGGCCGCACCCAGGGCGCGGCCGGCGGTCGGGTGGCGATCAAGGGAAAGACCTGTGGATGGGCCAGGGCGATTCGGCGAACTCCGTGGGCGACTCGTTGCAGGTAGTCCGGCCAGTTGCGGCCGGAGTCGAGGTGGACTTCGGGATCGCCGTAGAGGTCGTCGACGAGTTGTTCAACGATGCCATTGAGCAGGTCTTCCCGGCCGCGGACCCAGTGATACAGCGCCATGGCTTCCACTCCTAGGGCCTCGCCGAGCCGTCGCATGGTCAGGTAGCGCAGGCCGTGCTCGTCGATCATGGCGATGGCCGTCGTGAGAATGCTGCGCCGAGACAGGGGCGCGCGCGTTGCACCACCAACGTCGGGGTGCGGCGATGCTGCCGTTCCAAGGCTGTCGAGGCTGTCGGGGTCTCCAGGACGGACGGTCATGAGAACGCCTCCTCCCGTCGACGATTACAACACGCTCCACGAGAAAAAGGGCGGATCTCGCGAATGGGATGTCGGGCAGCGTGAGTGCCCACCTATCCGGCAGGCGGCGCCCGTTCCGATCGCGTCACCCGGACTGTGCCGGGGGGCCACCGTCGCCACGGGCTCTCCGAGTTCGGCCCGGCAAGTTTACGGGATAAAGCTGCTGGGTATCGCCGTGGTGAACGTAGCAGGGGTCCTACTCACCAGCATTGCGGAGGCGGGCGACGTGAACCTCAGCAGGGACCAAGCCGGGCAGTTCCTCGCAGATCGCAGCCCTCGACCGCTGCCGGCGCGGATCAGGGCGAGGCGGACCGCAAGGCCAGCTTGATGAAGAGATTCAATACCCGCCCGCAGGAGTTGCTGGGAAAGTCTGGCAGCACCGCCAAATTCATATGAACAGACATTTCGGTTCCACGCCATCATCGCAGGCTAAGCAAACGCGCCGTTCGTATTTCTCCAGCGTTACCGTGCTACCGCTCAGAAGGAGCAGCCATGACCACCGCACACAGTCCGGAAGACTTGCTGAACCGCACCGCTGTCGGGCCAGACGGCGAAAAGATCGGCACAGTCGGGCAGGTTTACATCAACGACGAGACCGGCTGGCCCGACTGGGCGACCGTCAACACCGGCCTCTTCGGCATGAAGGAAAACTTCGTGCCCTTGCAGGGAACACGTTTGGACGGTGACAACTTGGTCTTACCATTCGGTAAGGACACGGTGAAAAACTCACCGGACGTCGAGGATGCCAGCCACCTCGACCCAGACGAGCAGGATTCG
>JBIQML010000118.1:0-10376 GCA_044463405.1 Nakamurella lactea
TGCACACGCATCTGACAGATCGACACGCAGATCGCTCAGGTCAGGAGCGGTGCGTGCCTCGCGGCCCACCGTTGGGCCCACCGGCGGGTTGGCGGGCGGTCTGCGCTCGGGCCGGGCAGGATGAGCCGGTGGCCGTCGCCCCCCGCACCCGCCTGCTGTCCGGGCTGCTGGCCGTGCTGGCGCTGGCCGGGCTCACCGTGGCGAGCCTGCTGGCGATCACGCCGCCGTCGCCGAAACCGGCCGACGCGCCGGCCAACCAGTTCAGCGCCGAGCGCGCCTACCGGCACGTGCAGGTCATCGGTCGGCAGGTGCACGTGGCCGGCAGCACCGCCGAGGACACCGTCCGCAGCTACATCGTGGACACCCTGACCGGGCTGGGCCTGCACCCCCGGATCCAGGACGCGGTGGGGGAGACCGACGCGTTGGGCGGCCAGGCCATGGCGCGGGTGCACAACGTCGTGACGGTGATCCCGGGCAGCAAGCCCACCGGGCGGCTGTTCCTGGTGGCGCACTACGACTCCGTGCAGGTGTCCTACGGCGCCAACGACGACGGCTCCGGTATCGCCACGCTGCTGGAGACCGCCAGGGCGCTGCGGGCCGGTCCGCAGCCGCGCAACGACATCGTGCTGGTGGCCACCGACGCCGAGGAGGCCTGCCTGTGCGGCGCGGAGGCGTTCGTGCACAGCGACCCACTCGCGGCCGAGGGCGGAGTCGTCCTGAACTTCGAGTCCCGCGGATCGTCCGGTCCGGCGATCATGTTCGAAACCGCCGCGGGCAACGCCGATCTCATCGCTCAGTACGCGGCCGCGGTGCCGTACCCGGTGGCGACGTCGATGGCCGTGGAGGTCTACCGGATCCTGCCCAACGACACCGACTTCACCGAGTTCCGCACCTCGGGCCGGTTCACCGGGCTGAACTCGGCCTACATCGACGGTTCGGCGACCTACCACTCCCCGGAGGACCGGCCCGACTACATGGACGTGGGCAGCCTGCAGTCGCAGGGCTCGAACGCGCTGGCGCTGGCGCGGCAACTCGGCAACGCCGATCTGGGTCCGCTGTCCCGGCCGGCGTCCGGCGACGACACCTACTTCCCGGTGCTGGGCGCTCTGCTGCACTATCCGGGGTGGCTGGTGTGGCCGCTGGCGATACTGGCGGTGCTGGGGGTGGCCGTGCTGGCGGTGACGGTGCGCCGCCGGCTGGGCCTGGGCTGGGGGCGGGCGGCCGCCGGCTTCGGCCTGGCGGTGTTGCCGCTGCTGCTGGCCGCGGTGGCGGCCCAACTGTTCTGGATGCTGCTGGTGGCGATCCGGCCGGGCTACGGGGCAATGCTGGACCCGTGGCGACCTGGCTGGTTCCGGGCGGCCGTGTGCGCGCTGGTCGCGCTGGTGCTGGCGGGCTGGTACGCGCTGCTGCGGCGGCGGTTCACGCCGTGGGGGTTGGCGCTGGGCGGCCTGGCGTGGCTGGCACTGCTGGGCGTGCTGATGGCGGTGGTGACGCCGGGCGGCTCCTACCTGGCGGCGCTGCCGGCGTTGGCGGGTTCGGTGCTCGGCATCCTGGCGGTGACGGTGCGACCGTGGTGGGGACGCCTGCTGGCGGTGACGGTGTACGGGGCGATCGGCGTGCTGGTGCTGGCGCCGACGGTGCTGCTGTTCTTCCCGGCGCTCGGCCTGGCCACCGGGGCCGCAGCCGCCCTGATGGCGGCGATGCTGGGGCTCGTGCTGCTGCCGCTGCTGGAGTACCTGCACCCCGCGATGCGGCCGCCCGGCGAAGCCACCGAGGCCAGGGAGGCGCGCGAGGCCACCGAGGCCAGGGAGGCCCGCGAGGCCGCCGAGGCCGGGGACGCCCGCGAGGCCGCCGACGCCGGCGAGACCGGCGAGACTTCCCGGCGCCGCGCGCATCCGCGGCTGGCCGCTGCCGGCGCCACCATCACCACGGCGGTGCTGGCCGTGGCGTTCACCGCCACCGGGCTGTCGGTGGACCGGTTCGACGCCCGCCATCCGGCGCCCACCCAGTTGATGTACGCGCTGGACACCGACACGCACACCGCCTACTGGGTCAGCGAGCAGGCGGATCCGAGCGGCTGGACCAAGAACTTCGTCACCGGCACCAAGGACCTGTCCGGCGAGTTCCCGTTGCTGGACGGCGATCTCGCCACCGGACCGGCCAAGGTGGCCGACCTGCCCGCGCCCACCCTGACGGTGGATTCGGACCGCACCGACGGGCAGACCAGGACGCTGCAGCTGACGATTCGTCCGCAGCGCGACGTCCGGTTGGTCGACCTGTCCTCCGCCGACGTCACGGTCACCTCGGCGATCGTGCAGGGCCGCGCGATGCCGGTGCAGCGCCAGGGCTTCCACCTGCTGTTCCACGCCCCGCCGCCGGACGGGGTGACGGTACGGCTGGTACTGAAGGGCACCGACGCGGTGACCTTCCGCGTGATGGACGGCAGTGACGGGCTGGACGACCTGCCCGGATTCGTGCCGCGGCCCCCGGGCGTCGGCGTCCAGGGCTCCCACACCTCGGAACTGGTGCTGGTGGCCAGGACCGTCACCATCTGAGGCCCGTCACCGCCGGGGATTCAACTGCCGGCGCCGACCCGGTCCGCCGCATGCTGCCCCGCGCCGCCCGCCTGCCGTGCGCAACTGGCACAGCAGAACATCCGGCCGTCCGCCTCCACGCCGTGCCCGATGATCCGGCAGCCGCAGTGGTCGCAGGCCGGCGCCAACAGGTGGATCGCGCACTCGAAGCTGTCGAACACGTGCCGCTCGCCGCCGCGCACCACCTCGAACGCCTTGTCGTACTCGTTGCCGCAGACGTCGCACGTCGCCATCGGCTTCCTCCCTCTCGTTGACCGCCGGGTGCCGGGGGCCACCCCGCTGACTCCTGTCCGGTACCCACCGGGCCGCCCGGTCATCACGCGCGGCCACAATGGGCCGGTGGTGGAGCGGATCGTGGCGGCGGTGTCGCTGGTCACCTGGATCTACCTGGTGCTCGGCCACGGCGGCTTCTGGCGCACCTCGGTCCGGCTTCCGCACGGACCTGCCGAGGACCGCGACCCCGGCGACTGGCCGCCCGTCACGGCGATCGTGCCGGCGCGCAACGAGGCCGAGGTGCTGCCCGGCACGCTGCCGACGCTGCTGGGCCAGGAGTACCCCGGGACGCTGCGGGTGATCGTGGTGGACGACGACAGCACCGACCGGACCGGTGACGTGGCACGGTCCCTGGGGGCGACGGTGCTGCGCACCTCCGGACCGCCGGAGGGCTGGTCGGGCAAGGTGGTCGCGATGGCCGCCGGTGTGGCGGCGGCGCCGGCCGCCCACGACCCCGGGGGCTCCGACGACCCGTGGGTCGCCGGTGCGCAAGCGAGCCATCACCCCGATGCCGCCGCCGGCCCGGAGTGGTGGTGGTTCACCGACGCCGACATCGCGCACGAACCCACCGTGCTCGCCGATCTGGTGCGCGCGGGCCGCCGGTCCCGGCTGGACCTGGTGTCCGTGATGGCCCGGTTGCGCGCGGAGTCCCGCTGGGAACGCTGGATCGTGCCGGCCTTCGTGTACTTCTTCGCGCAGCTGTACCCGTTCGCGCGGGTCAACCGGACCGGGCGAACGGCGGCCGCGGCCGGCGGTTGCATGCTGGTGCGCCGGCAGGCCCTGGAGCGGGCGGGCGGCCTGCGCCGGATCCGCGGCGCGCTGATCGACGACGTCGCGCTGGGCCGGCTGCTGGGCCGAAGCGGCCGGATCTGGCTGGGCCTGTCGGAGCGGGTGCGGTCCGTGCGGGCCTACCCGCGGCTGGCCGACCTGTGGTCGATGGTGGCCCGCAGCGCGTACCACCAGTTGCGGTACTCGCAGCTGCTGCTGGCGGCGACCGTGATCGGGCTGCTGCTGGTGTACCTGGTGCCGCCGGCGGCGCTGATCGCCGGGCTGGTGCAGGCGGATCCGTGGCTGGCCGGACTCGGCGGAGCCTCATGGGTGATCATGGCCGCCAGCTACCTGCCGATGCTGCGGTTCTACCGGTTGGGATCCTGGCGCGCGGCGACGCTGCCGGTGACCGCCCTGCTGTACGCGGCGATGACGCTGGACTCGGCCCGGCGGCACGCCGCGGGCCGCGGCGGCGAGTGGAAGGGCAGGCGGCGCCGACGCTGATGCGGTCGCCGCCGACAGCAGATGATCACCGCGCGCTCACCCCGCGCGGGTCTGCCGGCCGCGGTGATGACACACTGTTCACGCACGGATGTCGGGCCATCGCAAGGGAGAATCATGGAACTGCGGCGAATCGGAGCGGTCGGCGCCGAACGGCCCGTGGCGCTGCAGGACGGCACCGCCTACGACCTGACGCCGCTGACCGCGGACATCGACGGGGCGTTCCTGGCCGGCGACGGGATCGCCCGGACCCGGCAGGCGCTCGCCGACGGATCGCTGCCCACCATCTCACTGGACGGTGAGCGCGTCGGCGCCCCGGTGGCCCGGCCGCAGGCGGTGTGGTGCATCGGGATGAACTACGCCGCGCACGCCGCCGAATCCGGTGCCCAGCCGCCGGAGGTCCCGGTGCTGTTCTTCAAGACTCCGAACACGGTGGTGGGCCCGAACGACCAGGTGCTGATCCCGCGCGGTTCGCAGAAGACCGACTGGGAGGTCGAACTGGCCGTGGTGATCGGCCGGCGCGCCCGCTACCTGGAGTCGCCAGAGGACGCGGCGAGCTACATCGCCGGCTACACCATGTCCAACGACGTCTCCGAACGGTACTTCCAGATCGAGGCGTCCGGCGGCCAGTGGTCCAAGGGCAAGTGCTGCGAGACGTTCAACCCGCTGGGACCCTCGCTGCGGCCCGCGGACGAGGTGGACGCGGGCGCGCTGCGGCTGCGGTCGTTCGTCAACGGCGAGCCGAGGCAGGATTCCAGCACCGCCGACATGATCTTCGACGTCCCGTACCTGGTGTGGCACCTGTCCCAGGTCGCCGTCCTCGAGCCCGGCGATATCGTGAACACCGGTACGCCGCAAGGGGTCGCGCTGTCCGGCCGGTTCCCGTACCTGCAGGCCGGCGACGTCGTCGAGATGGACATCGAGGGGATCGGCAGCGCCCGCCAGGTGTGCGCCCAGGCATGACCCGTGGCCGAGCTGATCACTAGCTTCGCCAACCCCACGGTCAAGCGCGTCCGCGCACTCGCCGATCGCAAGCACCGCCGCCAGCAGGGCGCCTTCGTGGTGGAGGGCCTGCAGCCGGTCTGGCGGGCCGTCACCTCCGGCTGGTCGATCGACACCATCGTGACGGCACCCGACCTGCTGACCAACGGCCCTGCCCGGGAGATGGTCGCCGAGCAGGGTCGCCGCGGCGTGCGGGTCGTCGAGGTCAGCCGGGAGGTGTTCATCCGGCTGTCCGACCGGGACGGCCCCGCCGGCCTGCTGGCGGTGGTGCGCGGCTCGGTCGGGCCGCTGGCCGGCTTCCGGCCGGGAACCGGGCCGGTCGTGGCGCTGCACCGCGCCGGGAACCCGGGCAACGTGGGCACCATCGTGCGCACCGCCGACGCGGCCGGCGCCGGCGGCGTGGCCCTGGTCGGGCCGAGCGCCGATCCGTTCGCGCCGTCGGCGGTGAAGGCCAGCATGGGGTCGCTGTTCTCGGTGCCGCTGGCCCGCGGAGAGGCGGCCGACGACCTGCTCGCCTGGGCGGGGGCCGCCGGCCGCACGGTGCTGGCCGTCACCGGCCATGCCCGCGGGCACCTGTGGGACTCGGCGCTGGATCCCGGCGCCGTGCTGCTGTTCGGCAGCGAGGGCGATGGGCTGCCGGGCGATGTCGCGGATCGCTGCGCCGCCCAGGTCTCGATCCCCATGCAGGGGACCGCGGAGTCGTTGAACCTCGCCGCGGCGGTGGCGGTGGTGCTGTACGAGCTCAAGCGGCGCAGGGACGCGACCTCCCTGGACTGAGTCAGCCGCCGGCAAGCAGGAAGGTATCGCCGTCCCGGGCCGGCACCGCGGGCACCGACGCCAGCGCCTGCCGAAGCTGGTCGGTCGGCGGATTGCCGTGACCCAGGTGGATCGCCGCCACCCGGGTCCGGTCACCGACCGCTCCGACCCGGCGCAGCCGTTCGACGTCCCGGCGGAAGCTGTCCAGGTCGTGGTGGTTGTCCGACTCCGGTACCAGCCCGTAGGTCTCGTCGAGCAGCACCAGGTCGAAGGCGGCGCCCCGCACGTCCCGGATGGTCCGCTCGGGCAGCGGCCCGGTGTCGGTGGCATACAGCATCCGCGCACCGTCCGGCCCGCGGATGTCGTACAGCACCGCCGGTCCCACCCGGTCGCCGTAGTGCCGGGCGGCATGCACCGCGACGTCGTAGCGACCGGCCCGGAGGCGGTCGCCGGCGACCACGGATCGGCCGGTGATCGCCGGGTCCGACAGCTCCTCGACGTCCGCGACCACCGCCGGCGGGCCGATCACCTGCAGCGGTTCGGCGACACCGGCGTCCCTGCGGTACCGGAGCATCCGCGGACTCCAGTGGTCCGAGTGCGAGTGCCCGACCAGCAGGTGCCGCACCGATCCGAGGTCCATCCCGCTCAGCGAGGGCGTCAGCAGCGCGGTGCCTCCCAGGTCCAGCAGCAGCCGATCGTCCACCAGCACGCAGGTCTGGCCCCGGATGGTGGACTCCCGGCGCATGGCGGCGCAGGAGGCGCACCGGCACCAGACGATCGGCCAGCCGCGGGCCGCACCCGTGCCGATGGTGACGACCTTCACCGCGGGCGGCCTGCCGCGATTCCGCTCATCGTCGATCCCCGTCGTCGGTTGCGATGCGAACAGCCCGCATGCTATCCGCCCGACGATCACGTCCCCCGCTCGGATAGCATCGTCCGATGGGTTTCGGCGGCGGTGACGAGGATCTCGGGGCACGGCGCGTCGCCGCCGCCCGCGCCGGCACGCGGATCCGAGATTGACCGGGCCGCGTCCGTGCTGTCCCGCATCCCGCTGACCGGCTGGACGCTTCGGGTCGATCCGCATGGGCCGAGTCCGCTGCCCGACGAGGCCCTGGCGGTCGCCGAACGGGTGTTTCCCGCCGTCGTTCCCGGTGCGGTGCACGGGGATCTGCTGGATGCCGGGGTGATCCCCGACCCGATGCGGGACGATGCCGAGCACGCCGTCGCCTGGGTGAGCCGGACCGACTGGACCTACGAATGCGCCCTTCCCGGGCGGGTGCGCAGCTCACCGGCGGAGCGGATCGATCTGGTCTTCGACGGGCTGGACACGGTGGCCAGGGTGGAACTGGACGGCGCCGAACTCGGCCGCACCCGCAACATGCACCGCAGCTACCGGTACCCCGTCACCGATCTCGTGCGGGGTGGCGCCGGCTGCCTTGCCGTCCACCTGTCGTCGGCCTACACGGAGGCCGAGTCGCTGCGGGCCCGACTCGGCCCGCGGCCCAATGCCTATCCCGAACCGTTCAACTTCATCCGGAAGATGGCCTGCAGCTTCGGCTGGGACTGGGGACCGACCGTGGTCGGTGCCGGGATCTGGCGGCCGGCCCGGATCGAGACCTGGGGCGCCGCGCGGATCGCCGGGCTGCGGCCGCTGACCGACGCCGTCGACGGGACAGGGATGCTGACCGCCCTGCTGGACGTGGAGCGGGCACCATCGGCCGAGCTCGCTCCGCTGGACGTCGACCTGCTGCTCGACGGCCGGCCCCTGGCCCGCGCGCGGATCGCGCCCGGCGGTTGCTCGACCGAGATCCGGGTGGAGGTGCCCCATGTCCGGCTGTGGCAGCCGGTGGGCTACGGCACGCCGGAGCGGTACCGGCTCGATGTTCGGTTGAGCGGCCCGGACGGCGAGGTCCTGGATGCCGTGGGTCGCAGCATCGGCTTCCGGCGCTGCGAGCTGGACCGTTCGGCCGATGCGGCGGGCACCCGATTCCTGTTCCGGGTCAACGGCCATCCGCTGCTGGTCAAGGGCGTCAACTGGGTCCCGGACGACGTGCTGCCGGCCCGGTCGACGCGCGAGCGCTGCCGGGACAGGCTCCGGCAGGCGGTGGACGCCGGCGCCAACCTGGTGCGGGTGTGGGGCGGCGGCCTGTACGAGTCGGACGACTTCTACGACCTGTGCGACGAGCTGGGCCTGCTGGTCTGGCAGGACTTCCCGTTCGCCTGCGCCGCGTATCCGGAGGAGGAGCCGCTGCGGGGCGAGGTTCTGGCCGAGGCCGCGCAGAACGTGGCAAGGCTGTGCGGCCACCCCAGCCTGGTGCTGTGGAACGGCAACAACGAGAACCTGTGGCTGCACGAGGCCGATCGCTGGTCGCAGCAGGAGGGTGGCGAGTCCAGCTGGGGGGAGCGGTACTACCTGGAGGACCTGCCGCGCATCGTTGCCGAGGTCGACCCGTCCCGGCCGTACAGCGCGGGAAGCCCGTGGTCGGGGGACGCCGGCATCCCGCCCAACGACCCCGCACATCAGACATTCCACTCCTGGGACGTGTGGAACCGGCTGGATTACCGTCACTATCGCGACAGCACGCCCCGGTTCGTGGCCGAGTTCGGGTGGCAGGCACCCGCGGCGTGGCGCACCCTGCGGGACGCGCTGTCCGACGAACCGATGACCCCGGACTCTGCGGGGCTCGTCCATCATCAGAAGGCCACCGGCGGCATGGACAAGCTGCGCCGGGGCCTGGTGCCGCAGGCACCGGTTCCGGAGGACTTCGACGCCTGGCACTACCTGATGCAGTGGAACCAGGTTCGCGCCATCCGGACCGGCGTGCTGCACTGGCGATCGCACTGGCCGCACACGGCCGGCACGATCCTGTGGCAGCTCAACGACATCTGGCCCGCACTCTCCTGGTCGGCCATCGACAGCGCCGGACGCCCGAAGCCGCTGTACCACGCGCTGCGCGAGCTGTACGCGCCCCGCGCGGTCACCCTGCAGCCGGACGGCGCCGGCCTGATGCTCTGCGCGCTGAACGACTCGACCGAGACCTGGTCCGGTCGGGTGCGGCTGCGGTGGGTACGGGACGACGGGACCGAGTCGGCGGTGACGCAGCTGCCGGTGCACACCGAGCCGCGGTCGGTGGCGCGCGTCCCGGTCCCGGCCGGCACGGTCGCCGGCGCGGACCCGGCGCGCGAGGTGCTGGTGGCGGATCTGGATGGTGTCCGCACTTTCTGGTACGCCCGGGCCGCCAGGGACACCGCCTTCGCCGGCACCGCACCGGTGATCGGCGTGGCCCCGACCGCCGGCGGGCTGGCCATCACCGTGACGGCGACCACCCTGCTGCGGGACTTCCTGGTCCAGGCCGACCGCATCCACCCGGCCGCCACCGCGGACCACGGGTTCCTGACCCTGCTGCCGGGGGAGTCCGCCACCGTGACGGTCCGCTGTCCCGAGCCGATCCCGCCGGATGCCGCCCGCGCGCCCTGGGCGATGGCCTGGCTGGATGCCGTCATCGCCCTGGGGCTCAGTGGCCGCGAAACGCCTCCTCGAGCCACCAGGACGCGCCGACGGTGACCTTGGCGTCGATCAGCAGCGGCCGGGAGCGGTCGCCGTCCAGCCAGTCGAAGACCGGCACCAGGTCGGTCAGTGACCGCACGGCGTGTGCATCGAACCCGAAACCTCTGGCGATGGCGGCGATGTCGGTGTCCGGGAACTGCACGGTGCTCAGATCGACGCCGGCATCAGCGTCGCCGGGGGAGAAGTGGTGCACCTCGGCGCCGTACGCGGCGTCGTTGTAGACCACCACGACCATCGGCAGTCCCAGCCGCGCCACGGTCTCCAGTTCGGCGACGCCCATCAGCGCCCCGCCGTCGCCGAGCGCGGCCACCGGCAGCCGGCCGGGCTGGGCGATCGCGGCGCCGATCGTGGTCGCCAGGCCCAGGCCTATCGACTGGTAGGCCTGGGTGAAGCAGAAGCCGTTCTCGTCCGGGACCTGCAGGTACGCGCTGGGGTAGCCCATGAAGTTGCCCGAGTCCACGCCGACCACGCGCTCGGCGGGCAGCAGATCGTCCAGCGCGATGCTCAATGCCCGGGGGTCGATCCGGTCGGCCGTGCTGGTGTCGTCGAACGGCACGTCCCGCCACCGGGCCTGGGCGGCGATGCGACGCCGCAGGTCAGAGCTGCGGTAGCCGAGCGGGCGATTCCCGGTCGTTGCCGCGGCACCGGGCCGACCCGCGTCACCGGCGTTCTCCCGGAGCGCGGCCAGGGCCGCCTCCGCGACCGCCCGGACATCGCCGATCACCCCGACGGCACCGTCGCGGTGCGCACCGATGGCCTCCGGCGTGTCGTCCACCTGGATCACCGTGGCGCCCGGCCCGATCAGCGCGCCGTGCCGCATGGTCCACATGTTCAGCGAGCAGCCCCATCCGACGATCAGGTCGGCGCCGGAGATCAGTTGGGCCGCCAGCGGCGAGGCGAATCCACCGGAGATG
>JBIQML010000119.1:0-10340 GCA_044463405.1 Nakamurella lactea
TGCCCGTTCGCGCCCGGCGCCGCCGGCAACATCGCCACCGAGGACCTGGTCTTCCTGTGCGAGGCGGCCGGCGTGCGCACCGGGATCGACCTCGACCGCCTGGCGGCGCTGGCCGCGACCCTGCCGGACCTGCTGGCTCACCCAATCGATTCACACCAGGTCCGTATCCGATCCGGTAGGTAGGGACCGGATCGTCAGACATCACGGCGTCCCGGCGGGGTGACCCGCGAACTCCGGAGATCCGCCTGGCAGGCTCTGCTGGGTGACGGAGTCGCCGGCAGGCAGCGGGCCCAGCCTCAACCGGCAGATCGCCGCGCTGGCGGTGCCGGCGCTGGGCGCCTTGCTGGCCGAGCCGGCGTTCCTGCTCGCGGACGCGGCGATCGTCGGGCACCTGGGCACCGCACAACTGGCGGGCGTGGCGGTCGCCAGCGTCGTGCTGACCACCATCGTCGGGCTGGCGATCTTCCTCGCCTACGGCACCACGGCGCAGGTGGCGCGCTCGCTGGGCGCGGGCGATCGGGCTTCGGCGCTGGCGTACGGCATCGACGGGATGTACCTGGCCATCGCCCTCGGCGTGGCGGTGGGCGCGGCGTGCTTCCCGCTGGCGCCATGGTTGATCCGGGCGCTGGGCGCATCACCGGCGGCGGCGGGCTTTGGGGTGACGTACCTGCATGCCTCGCTGACCGGATTGCCGGGCATGCTCGTGGTGCTCGCGGCGACCGGGGTGCTGCGCGGATTGCAGGACACCCGCACACCGCTGGTCGTCGCGGTCAGCGGCGCAGTGGTGAACGTCGGCCTGAACGTGCTGCTGGTCTACGGGATCGGCTGGGGCGTGGCAGGATCCGCGATCGGCACCGCTGCGTCCCAGACCGGCATGGCGGCCGCGCTGGGCGTCGTCGTGTGGCGTGGCGCCCGACGGCACGGCGCCAGGCTGCGACCTCGCCTCGGTGGTATCAGGGATGCCGGCCGGACCGGCGTCCCGCTGCTGGTCAGGACGGCCACGCTGCGGGTGGCGATCATCGTCACCACGATGGTGGCCGCCAGCCAGGGGACCACCTCGCTGGCCGCCCACCAGGTGGTGATGTCCATCTGGAACTTCCTGGCCCTCGGATTGGACGCGGTAGCGATCGCCGCCCAGGCGCTGACCGGCAAGGCACTCGGCGAGGGCGATCCCACCGCCGCCCGCTCCCTGACGCGCCGGATGCTGGCCTGGGGCGTGCTCGCCGGGGCCGCCATCGGAGTGCTGGTGCTGCTGATCCACACCGTGGCGGGGCACGTTTTCTCGCCGGACCCGGCGGTCAGGGCAACGGTCGGCGCCGTCCTGCTGGTCCTCGCTGCGGCGCAACCGCTCTCGGGTTGGGTGTTCGTGCTCGACGGGGTGCTGATCGGCGCCGGTGACGCGGGATACCTGGCCTGGGCGGGGCTGTTGAACCTGGTGATCTACCTGCCGGCGGCCTGGGCCGTGGCGTCGCTGGCCGGCGGCGGGATCGGCGGTCTGGTGTGGCTCTGGGTTGCCTATGCGGGCGCCTACATGGCGGCTCGGGCGGTGACCCTGGGCGTGCGATACCGCGGCGATCGCTGGCTGGTGACCGGCGCCGCCCGGTGAGCGAATCGTGCGCGCCACGCCCTGGGCGAGTCGGTGGAGGATGAGCGTGACCGGCGCGGTGTGGACAACTCCGCGGCCGGTCGACCCGATTCTGCGATGCTGCGGGGCGGGGGTGGTCCATGATGTCGCCGGTACTCGAGGGTGTCGCACTGGCAGGCGATCCTGCCGCGATCCGCGATTCGGCCCGGACTTGGGCGCGCACCTCCGCTCAGTGCGCGCGGTGGGCGGAGGACGTTCGCGGCTGCCGGGCGGACGGCTTCGAGGGCGACGAGGCAGAGCGATTCGGGGCACGGATCGAGGAGCACGTCCACGATCTCCGTGCGGCGTCCGAGGCCTGGCAGGCAGGCAGCCGTGCGTTGTCCGGATACGCCGACCGGCTCGAAGGCTGCCAGGCACGTCTCGGCAGCCTTCTGGCATCGGCTGTCGGAGCAGCCGAGGGTGACAGGATCCGTCGGCCGACCGTCGACAAGACCGCGCTGGAGACCCGATTGCTGGATTCACGGGTCCTTCCGGTTCTCATCGAGCATGAGGACGCGGTTCGACGCTGTCGATCCGAATTGGACTCGGCACGGTTGCTGTTGCCGACCGTCCGTGCCGTCGACAGCGCGCTGCTGATGCAATCGGGCCTGCCACAGGGCCTCCGTAGGTTCGGGCCGACGACGCTCAGACCCACAGCGCGGTGGCAAACATCCGCCTCGACGTGGTCGACGGCCGGCATTCGCCGGACAGCGGCGTCACTACGGACGGCCGCAGGACAGTCCGCGATGATGGGCGTCGCGCTGCTGCCCACGCCAACCGATCTCGATGACTTCTTCTCCGAGCTCGACAGGTTGCTGGGCACCGCCGCCCTGGCACTTTCCGTCTTGGGGCCCGGCGCGGGCGGCGGAATGGCCCTCGCTGGTGGCGCGGGAACCGTCGCCGGAGCACCGGAGGCGCTGGCTGCCGCAGGCGCCGCAGCGGCCGGCGTCGGCCTCGCGGTCCTCATCGCGTCGATCGTGCAAGGGGAGTCTCCGGGCGAGGAGTTCGACAAGATCTTGCACGGCAACAAGATCAAGGGCACCCCCGAGGTCGACCCGCATGACCTGGCCAAGCTGAACAGGGAGGACATACCGCCGGATGTGCTGAAGGAGGCTGACGAGGCGGTGGCGCGTGCCAAGGCCGGCAAGATCCGCTTCGACAAACACGATGGCAAGATTTGGGAGGACCGCAAGCACCAGCTGCCACCGAAGCCTCGCGGCTATTACCGAGAATGGACCGCCGCGGGACCGCACTCGCCGCGAGGTACCGACCGCGTCATCACGGGAGGCGACCCACGAAATCCCGACGTGATCTACTACTGGGACCACAGTGATAGTCCGCCCATTCTCATCGGGCCATGATTGGACGCTTGATGAACACTCCCTCCGCTGGTGAAACCCATCCGGTGCGGCCTTGGACCGTGCATGTCGCGTGCCCGGATCCACTGATCCTGGATGCGCGACAGCGGATCCAGGAGGTCGATGGATCCACATTTCTGATGAACCTGGCGGACGTCACCACGTCCGGCCAGCTCAGCAATCGATTCGGTGACGTCTTTGGCATCCCTTGGAAGGTCAACGACATAGACTCGGTGATCTCGATGGCGTCGGACCTGGACTGGATCCCCGGGGAGCGACGCTTTCTTGTCATAGTGACCAACTTTGAGACGCTCCCACACGATGTCCTGGACGACCTCGCTGTCGCCGTGCTGGACATCACCGACCGAATGCGCTCCGGCAACGAGCCCTATACCGTTCTTTTTGCACGTTCGTCGAGAACAGACGAACTCATGGAGTTACTTCAGGAGCAGAACCGCGTGCTTGCCTCGCTCGAAGGCGGGGTGGGCGACATGCACGCAGTCCCCCTTGTCGACCATAGCCAGGACCCTCGAACAATACCCTGATGGGGCGCACCCGGCATTCATCCTCTGCGGCAACGAGATCCACGTCGGATCTGATCCGGCAACCATCGACAGGGGACGTTCGAGCGCCCTTCGCGCCGGTGGGTCCACATACGACCTCGGCCTGGCGTCGGTGACCACATCCGACGCGCTGGTCTACGCGTTCATTCGGAGAATCGCGGCCTGGAAGACCCCACCGGGGCGAGCAACACCCACCCCGTCCCCGTCATCGACCACAGGCTCGACCCACCCGCACCCTGAGCCGAGCGCTCCTTCAGTAGCCGCTGGGCTGCGAGGAGTCTCCGGAGTGGTTCTCCGTCCCATTGAGCGGCGGGTTGAACACGCACACCAGCCGCATGCCCTCGGCCGACGACAGGTAGTGCGTCTCGCCCTTGTCCGGGGCGTACAGCGTGCCCACCGTGATCGGCCACTCGCCGGCCTCGGTGCGCACGGTCCCGCTGCCCTCGATGCAGTAGCAGGACTCCAGGTGATTGTCGTAGCGCAGCGCGATCTCCGCGCCCGGCCGCACCTCGGTCTCGGTGATGGCGTACCCGCGCTGGTCGGAGGCCACCATCAGCCGGCGGCTGGTTCCGTGCCCCCAGTCGACGTCCCGCTCGGTGCCGATCACCTCGTCCAGCGTTCGAACCAGCATCGCATTCTCCTCATCCTCGACCGACCCACGCCGGTGGCCATATCGGCAGATTATCGGGCATGGCACTGCTCCTCGGCGGGCAGGGCGATGCTGGCCGCACAGGACAGCAGCAGCGCCTCGTCGCCGGGCCGGGCCAGCAGGTGCGCGGGTCCGTCCTCGGTCGGCACGGCCATGGCCGGCCAGCCGAGAACGCTGGCCGCCGCGGTATGGGCCTGCAGCCGCTCCGAGGTCGCGAGGCTGTCGGTCCGGTACTCGGCCAGCACCTCCTCGACGGTGGGCGGATCGCCGTCGAAGACGGGCCCGGTGACCACGTCGACACCCCGCATCGCGGCCTCGAAGTCGCGGCACCAGTCGGCCAGCGTCCGCGCCACCTCCGCATACGACGAACCCTCCGGGTCGCGCAGCTTCAGCCGCAGGTCGCGGCCGTAGGCGTCCGGGTGCAGCATCGAGCGAGCCCGGTGCAGCGGCAGCGCCTGGTGCCGGAAGGCCGCCACGTGCTCGGCGGGCAGCGGCGGCAGCGCAAGATCCGCGATCGACCGCACCCGGACACCGACGGCCGGCGGCGGGCCGTCGATCCCCAGGATCACCCGCAGCAACTCCAGATCCCGCACCAGGTAGCCGATGCGGTCCATCGACGGCGCCAGCGGGTACACGCCGTCCATCGGTTGGGTGCCGTGCGCACAGGTGAAGCCGGTGACGCCGCAGCACGCGGCCGGGATGCGCACCGATCCCGTGGTGTCGGTGCCGATCGCGATGTCGACCGCGCCGCAGCCGACGGCGGCCGCCGAGCCTCCGCTGGACCCACCGGCGGTCCACCGCGAATCCAGCGGGGAGCGGATCACGCCGAACGTGGGGTTGTATCCGCTGACGCCGTAGGCGAACTCGTTCAGGTTGGTCTTGCCCAGGCTCACCGAGCCGAGCAGTTCCAGCCGGCGAACCACCGTCGCCGACACCACCGGGACGTGGTCGGCGTACAGCGGCGACCCGTAGGTGGTCCGCACCCCCGCGGTGTCGATCAGGTCCTTGACGGCGAAGGTCGTCCCGGCCAGCGGCCCGTCGGGGCCGGTGCGGGCCGCGGCGATCGCCTCGTCCACCGTGGTGGTGATCCACGCGCCGCCGTCCGGGTCGATGCGGTCGGCGGCGGCGGACACGTGCTCCGGGACTCGGGCTGCAGCGGGCATCGTCGCTCCTCGGCGGGCAGGGACGCCTGTGATGGTAGGCCGCGCCGGATACCGTTACCGTGCTGGGCAGCGGACCCGCCGACGCGGTGGCCGAACGGCAGGCAGATGATGAGCGGACCTTCGACGGATGCAGGAAGGCGGTGCGGCGGTGACGTCACCCGTGACGGTTCCCGAGCGGGCCGAGGTGGTGGTGATCGGTGGCGGCGTGATGGGCGTCAGCACCGCATTCCACCTCGCCGAAGCCGGTGTCACCGACGTGGTGCTGCTGGAGCAGGGTTCGCTGGGCTCCGGATCGACCAGCAAGGCCGCCGGCGGGGTGCGGGCCAACTTCTCCGACGCGGTGAACATCGAGCTGGGAAAGCGCAGCCTGCGCGCCTTCGAGGAGTTCGCCATCCGCCCCGGCCAGGAGATCGACCTGCGCCGGCCCGGCTACCTGTTCCTGCTGTCCACCGAGGCCGACGTCGCCGCGTTCGAGGCCAGCGTCGCGCTGCAGAACGAGCTGGGCGTGCCCAGCAGGATGATCACCGTCGAGGAGGCGGTCGCGCTGTCCCCGCTGGTCCGGCCGGATGGGCTGCTCGCGGCGGCGTTCTCCCCCACGGACGGGCACTGCACCCCCGAGTCCGTGGTGCTGGGCTACGCCTCGGGCGCGCGCAGGCTGGGCGCCCGGGTGCTACCGAACTGCGCCGTCACCGGCATCGACGTCACCGAGGGCGCCGTCACCGCCGTGCGCACGGCATCCGGCACCGTCGCCACCGGAACCGTGGTCTGCACCGCCGGTGCCTGGTCCGGGAAGATCGGCGCCATGGCGGGAGTCGACCTGCCGGTGCAGCCGCTGCGCCGGCAGATCCTGGTCACCGGCGACGTCCCCGACCTGCCCGCCGAGATGCCGATGACCATCGACTTCTCCACCGGCTTCTACTTCCACACCGAGGGCCGCGGCCTGCTGATGGGCATGGCCGACCAGCGGGAGACCCCCGGATTCAAGCTGGACCGGACCGACGAGTGGATGCCGCTGCTCACCGACGCCATGGCCGCTCGAGCGCCACGGATCCTGGAGATGCCGATCGCGACCGGCTGGGCCGGCCTGTACGAGGTGACGCCGGACCACAACGCGATCATCGGCGAGACCAGCTCCCCGTCCCGGTTCCTCTACGCCACGGGGTTTTCCGGGCACGGCTTCCTGATGGGTCCGGCCATCGGGGAGGTGCTGCGCGACCTGTACCTGGGCCGGCAGCCGTTCGTGGACGTGTCCGGGTTCTCCGCGGACCGCTTTACCGGGGGGACGGGGCTGCGTCCCGAGGCGAACATCGTCTGAGAGCGCCCGTCACCGCCGCGTCAGTCCCGACCGGGTGACGGTTCCCCCGAGAAGTCCACCCGCGAGATCCCGTGCAGCCCACGGTAATCCGGGCTCACGGGCGCCGACCAGCCCTCCAGCAGCGCGGGATCGACGTCGTACACCTGCACACCCAGCGGGCGGCACACCGACAGCGGATCCACCGCCTCCGGGCCCCACAGGTCCACCGACAGGTCACCGCCCGGGCAGGTGGACAGCGCGCACAGCAGGTCGATCTCGGCGAAGAACTCCAGGTAGTCGCCGGCCTGCGCCGGCGACGGGCTCATGAAGTACTTGTCGTCGACCAGCCCGGTCACCTGGAACACGTTCAGCACGTCGTGCACGTCGAACTCGGTCAGCCCGTACGGCAGCACGGCCCTGGTCAGGTTCGAGTGGCAGTGATAGTCGAAGTCCTCACCGGTGAGCAGCCGGTTGACGTAGGGATCGCAGCGGGTGCCCAGCAGGTCGTGGCATCGCCCGCCGTCCGGATCGACGCCGTAGGCCAGCGAGTCCGCGATGAGCGTGAGCATGGGCCGCAGGTACGGCAGGCAGGACCACAGCCGGTCGAAGGTGGTGACGTGTGCCGCCTGCAGCTGCCTGGTCCGGGAGGCCCAGAACCGTTCTCGGGGATTGTGCGCGTTCCAGCAGTTGAAGTCGCCCACCTGCGGACCCTCGGGCGTGCTGATCCGGCACACCTGCCCGGCCCGGACGTGCCAGGCCCGCCCGGACCGGATGGGCACGGTGAACTCCGTCACCGCCGTCCGGCCGTCCGCCTGCGCGATCCGGGTGTAGAAGCCCCGGTCCACGTCCAGCGGCCCTCCCGCGGTGGCCCGGTACGCCGGAACCGGCGGTTTGCGTGCGTGCGTCATCGAGACGTCCCTTCTTCCGCCCCGATTGTGCTACTCGGCCGACGGCGCGGATTCCTCGACCCTGCGGAGCGTCTCGTCCGCGGGGGTGTCGGTGGTGTCCTCCGCGGAGCCGCCGAGATAGGCGTGCTGCACCCTCGGGTCGACGGCCAGTTCGTCGGCCGGACCGGACAGCACGATGGTGCCGGTCTCCAGGATGTAGGCCCGGTCCGCGAGCCGCAGAGCCTGCCGGGCGTTCTGCTCGACCATCAGCACGGCGGTCCCGTTGTCGCGGATCCGGGAGATCACGTCGCCCACGGCGCGGACCACGATCGGCGCCAGCCCCATGGACGGCTCGTCCAGCGCCAGCAGCTTGGGCTGCGTCATCAACGCCCTGCCGATGGCCAGCATCTGCTGCTCACCGCCGGACATGGTGCCGCCGAGTTGCTTTCGGCGCTCCACCAGCCGGGGGAACAGCTCGAAGACCTCGTGCTTGCGTTCCTCGACCACCTTGGGATGACGACGGGACAGGTAGCCGCCCAGCTCCAGGTTCTCCTCCACCGTCAGCGTCCCGAAGATTCGCCGGCCCTCCGGCACGTGTGCCAGCCCCAACTCGACGATGACGTTGGCCTTGGACCTGGTGATGTTCCGGCCGTCGAACGTCACCGTCCCGGACTTAGCCTTCTCCAGGCCGGAAATGGTGCGCAGCGTGGTGGTCTTGCCGGCGCCGTTGCTGCCCAGCAACGCCACGATCTCGCCCTCGCCGACCTCGAAGCTCGCGCCGCGCACCGCGGGGGTGTCGCCGTAGGACACGTGCAGGTCCTCGACCGTCAGGAGTGCCATCCGAGCACCTCCTCGACCGTCTCCTCGGACTCGTCGTCGGCATCCTTGCCCAGGTAGGCCTCGATCACCCTGGGGTTCGTCTGCACCTCCGCCGGGCTGCCCTGCGCGATGATCTGGCCCATGTCCAGCACGATCACCCGGTCGGACAGCCCCATCACCAACGCCATGTCGTGTTCGATGAGCACCACGGCGACCCCCGAGTCCCGGACGGACCGCACCAGTTCCATCAACTCGCGCTTCTCGGTGGGGTTGGTGCCGGCGGCGGGCTCGTCGAGCAGCAGCAGCGACGGCCGGCTGATCATCGCGCGCGCGATCTCCAGCCGGCGCTTGTCGCCGTAGGACAGCTCGCGCGCGTACAGGTGGGCGCGGTCGGCCAGCCCGACGAACTCCAGCCAGTGCAGAGCGGCGCGCCGGTCCCGTGCGGTGGTCCTGCCCATCAGGCCGTGCACCGACAGCAGCCGGCCCTGGTGCGCGGACAGGCCGACCAGCACGTTGTCGGCCACGCTCATGCCGTCGAACAACCGGATGCCCTGGAAGGTCCGCGCCAGGCCGAGCCGGACGATCTTGTGCGGTTTGACGCGCCGCAGCGACTTGCCACCCAGCCGGACCTCCCCGTCGCTGAACGGCACCATGCCGGTGATGCAGTTGAACACCGTCGTCTTGCCGGCCCCGTTCGGCCCGATGATGCTGACGATCTCGCGGGCGTAGATCTCGAAACTGACGTCGTTGACGGCGATCACGCCGCCGAACCGGTGACGCAGGTGGGAGACCTGTAGCAGCACCTCGCCGGGAGCTGCCGCGCCCGGTTCGGCGGGTGCGCCGGACCCCACGGCGGCGGAATCGGGTGCGGCCTCGGATGCCTCCTCCGCGGCGGGCGGCGCGGTGAACGCGCCTTGCCGGGCCCGGCGCACCGGGTAGAGACCCTGCGGGCGCACCAGCATCAGCACGATCAGCGCGACCGCGAAGATGAGCATCCGGTACTCGGCGATGGGCCGCAGCACCTCCGGCAGCACGATCACCACCACCGCGCCCAGGACCATCCCAGGGATGGACCCCATGCCACCGACGATGACGACGATCAGGATCATCACCGAGACCAGGTAGGTGAAGCTGGTCGGGTCGACGGTCCCGAATTGCGCGGAGAAGAACATGCCGGCCAGCGACCCGATGATGGCACCCATCACGTAGGCCAGCAGCTTGACCTTCAGGGACGGGACACCCACCGCCTCGGCGGCGGTCTCGTCCTCGCGCAGGCTCCGCCAGGTGCGGCCCAGCCGCGACCGCGACAGCCCGATCGTCAGCAGCAGCGCGACCAGCAGGAAGAACAGCCCCAGGTAGTACTTCCCGGTGCTGGTGGTCAGCGTCACGCCGAACACCGACACCGACGAGACCCCGTACAGGCCGTTGGGGCCGCCGGTGATGTCCAGGTTGGTGGCGGTGATCCGGATGATCTCCCCGAAACCGAGGGTGACGATGGCCAGGTAGTCGCTGCGCAGTCGCAGGGTGGGATAGCCGATGATGCAGCCGGCTATCGCCGCGGCCACGATGGCCACCGGCAGCGTCTCCCAGAAGCTCCAGCCCAGCTGCAACTGCAGGATCGACGTGGTGTAGGCGCCGATCGCGTAGAACGCCGCATAGCCGAGGTCCAGCAGCCCTGCGTACCCGACGACCACGTTCAGACCGAGACCGAGCACGCAGTAGGTCACCACGGTGACGGCGACCGACATCGGATACTGACCCGCGAAGGCCGGCAGCACCAGGGCGAACACGCTGGCGACGATCATGATGCCGGTGCGGGTCCACACATCCGCCCGCGGTGTCCGCCGCGGGCCGCCCTTGGGTGCCCTGGTGTCCAGGTCGGTTATCGGAGCCGCCATCTCACACCCGTTCCGCGACGCGCTCGCCGAACAGGCCGGTCGGCTTGAACACCAGCACCAGGATCAGCACGGCGAAGATCACCGC
>JBIQML010000120.1:0-10326 GCA_044463405.1 Nakamurella lactea
AGGGCGCCGGGGAGCGGAGTGCGGAGCGAACAATCTGGCACTGTGAGCGACGCCGGAGCGGGCGGTGCCCGTCGCGACGAAGTCGCAGGGCGCCGGGGAGCGGAGTGCGGGGCGAACAATCCGGCACTGTGAGCGACGCCGGAGGGGGCGGTGCCCGTCGCGACGAAGTCGCAGGGCGCCGGGGAGCGGAGTAGCGACGCCGGAGCGGCGGAAGCCCGATCGGTCAGGCGACCGTTTCCAGCAGGCCGGTGTCCACGTCGTACAGGAACGCGCCGACCCGCACGGTCTCCGGGATCAGCGGATGGCTGCGAACCCGGCGCAGGTCGGCGTGCAGGGCAGCGCGCTGGTCGTCGATCATCCCGATCGTCATCCACGAGGCGTCCTGACCGGTGCGCTCGCCCAGTCGCTGCAGCACGGCCTGCTCGGTGGAGGACGCCATGGCGCAGCGGGTGTGCTCGACGATCATCACCCGGTTCACGTTCAGCAGGTCGACACCCAGCACCAGCGCGACCAGCACGGCGTCGGTGACCCGGCCGCCCGGGTTGCGCAGGATCTTGGCGTCCCCGTGCTTCATGCCGATCATGCGCAGCGGATCGATGCGGGAGTCCATGCAGGTCACCATGGCCACGCCGGCCCGGGCGATGCCGTCGAACCCGCCCAGGTCGAAGCCG
This sequence comes from Nakamurella lactea, assembly GCA_044463405.1. Taxonomy (GTDB): domain Bacteria; phylum Actinomycetota; class Actinomycetes; order Mycobacteriales; family Nakamurellaceae; genus Nakamurella; species Nakamurella lactea_B. Next base: position 672 of record JBIQML010000120.1, read on the forward strand.
TCGGCGAACTCCCGGTTCGCGGCGAGCAGGTCATCGAACGCGGCAGGGTCGGAGGGGGTGGTCGTCACCCGATCACGGTAGCCCGGTGTGGCGGTGACGGGATCGTCGGGCGGCAGCACGCTCGGATGGCGGGTGTCGGTCCCCGGGCGCACCATGGCGGCATGAGCTCAGACGCCCCCGGCACCGGCGCATCCGGCCGCTTCGTCATCCCTGGCAGCCGGCCCTCCGCGTCCGAACCGGTCGAACCTGGTGGGCCGCTGCCCGAGCAGGAGCAGGTCGAGGTGACCCTGGTGCTGCGGCGCCGCGCGGACCCGCCCGCCGAGGCCTTCGGCCAGGTGCTGTCCCGGGCGGATCTCGCCCAGCGATACGGCGCGGACCCGGCCGACGTCGGCACGGTGACGGAGGCGGTGACGGCCGCCGGCGCCGCCGTGGTCGGTGTCGATCCCGCGGCCAGGCTGATGCGCATCTCGGGTCCCGCCAGGGTGATGAACGCGCTGTTCGGGACCACGTTGCAGCAGGGGACGCTGGCCGCCCCGCGCGCCAGGGTGCGCCATCCCGAGGGGGAGTTGAGCCTGCCCGGGCACCTGGAGGGCGTGGTGACGGCGGTGCTCGGGCTGGACACCCGGCCCCAGCTTCGGCCCCGCCTCCGGGTGGCGGGCCCGCGCGCCGCCGCCGAGACCAGCTACACACCACTACAACTGGGCGAGATCTACCGGATGCCGGCCGGCACCGACGGATCAGGGCAGGCGCTGGCCATCATCGAACTGGGCGGCGGCTACTCGACCGACGACCTGCAGACGTACTTCTCCTCGCTCGGCATTCCGATGCCGGACGTCACCGAGCACGGCGTGGACGGCGCGTCGAACTCCCCGACCGGGACGGCGAACGGCCCGGACGGTGAGGTCATGCTGGACATCGAGGTCGCCGGCGCGCTGGCGCCGGCGGCGCAGATCCGGGTGTACTTCGCGCCCAACACCGACGCCGGATTCCTCGACGCCGTGGTGGCGGCCGGCAAGGACGAGCCGACGCCGGCCGCGATCAGCATCAGCTGGGGCGCCAGCGAGGACTCCTGGGCGGCCCAGTCGCGCACGGCGATGGACCAGGCGTTCGCGGATGCGGCGTTGCTGGGGATCACCGTCACCGCCGCGGCGGGCGACTCGGGATCTTCGGACGGCGCCGGCGACGGGGCCTCGCACGTGGACTTCCCCTCGTCCAGCCCGCATGCCCTGGCCTGCGGTGGGACGTCGCTTCGGGCGGATCCGTCGACCGGCGCCGTGAGCAGCGAAACGGTGTGGAACGACGGCAGCGGCGGGGGAGCGACCGGCGGCGGGATCAGCGACGCGTTCGCGCTGCCGGACTGGCAGGCCGACGCCGGCGTGCCGGCGCCGCCCGATTCCGGCTCGGGTTCCGGCGGGGGCCGGGGCGTGCCGGATGTGGCCGCCGTGGCGGACCCGCAGACCGGCTACCAGGTGCTGGTCGACGGGCAGGAACTGGTCTACGGCGGGACCAGCGCGGTGGCGCCGCTATGGGCCGCGCTGGTGTGCCGGCTGGCGCAGTCGCTGGGCAAGCCGCTCGGGCTAGCCCAGCCGGCGCTGTACGCGGGGGTGACGGCCGGCGCGGCGCCGCCTGGGTTTCGTGACGTGACCAGCGGGAACAACGGGGCCTATCAGGCGGGGCCCGGATGGGACGCCTGCACCGGATTGGGCACGCCGGTCGGTGGCGATCTGCTGGCGCAGCTGGGCGGGTCCGGGCTGCCGCCGCCGGAGCAGCCGCCGCCGTATCCGGCAGGGGGCGGGTCACCGCCGATCGTGCGGTAGTCGGCCCGCTGTCAATCGGCGACCGCGATCGGGATGTTCCACAGCACCGGTCCGGGTACGGTCACGCCGGTGTCCAGCGGGCGGGTGAGGCTACGGTCGTACAGCAGAACCCTGCCGGTGCGGCCGCCGTCCACACCGACGACCAGCCACCGGGAATCGTTCGAGAATGCCAGCGACGGGTTGGCTTTCGGCGCCAGCTCGATGCCGGGCAGGGCCGTCACCGTCCCGCTGCGCAGGTCCATCATCACGATGCCGGTCGGGCCGCCCGGATGGTCGGTGGTGAATCGCGGATTGGCCGGCCGGTCGTATCGGACCCCGGCGATGCGGGTGCCGTCCGGGCTGATCGCGACCCAGGCGGTCGACGGCGGGACGGCCGCGTCGACGGTGGTGGTCGCGCCGTCCCGGATGCGGTAGCGGTGCACCGGGCAGGAGAGCTCGCAGCCGTCGTCCAACCAGACGATGTAGCCGTTGGCCACCACGTAGGACGGGGTGGAGCCGCCCAACTGGGCGACGATGGCCCGGCGCGACAGGCTGTACAGCTGGATCGGTCCGCGGGCGGAACTCTCGCTGTCGGACCAGTTCCCGACGATCAGGTTGCCGCTGCCGGCCACCGGGTCGAAGCCGTCGGGCAGCGTGATCACGGTGCTGCTGCCGTCGGTCGCCCGCAGCAGCACCGCGCTGGTGCTGTAGCTGACCGAATCGGGTTGCGCGTGGTAGAGGCTGATCCAGATGCGGTTCCCTCCGGTGAGCAGCGAGCCGACCTGGTAGCCGGCGCGGTTCACGCCGATGGTGTGGATGGTGCCGTCGGCGGAGCGGCGCACCACCCGGACCGGCGGGTAGCCGCGGCAGTCGCTGATGACGGCCACCACCCCGGCGCCGTCCACGGCGAGCTGGCTGACGAACTCGCCGCGCTGCAGCGGGAACAGCGGGGCGCCGCGCATGCCGGTGTCGACGTCGAACCGGCGGGTGTCGTTGCCGGCCAACAGCTGCAGGCCGGTCGGCGCGTCCAGGGTGCCGAGGTGGGACAGCAGCGGAACGGGCACCTTGGCGCCGCATGCGCCGTTGGCGGTGGGCCAGGGCCGCGCGGCGGCGGGTTGGATCGACGGACTCGGCGATGAGGTGGTGCCCGGGACGTGGGTCATCTCCGTCGGGTTCGGCGTGCTCCGCGGGGGAGAGACCTGCGCGGGCAGGCGGGCCGGCGGCGGTGACGGGTTGTCGGTGCGCGCCGGTGGCGCGGTCGCGCTGGGAGACCCGCTGTCGGTGGCGCTGTCGGAGGCACCCGTCGACGCACCGGGCACGCCGACCCGGCCGTCGGCGACGTTTCCGTCACCGATGTGGGTCCCGACGGCCATGCCCAGTCCGAAGATCAGCACCCCGGCGATGGCCAGGGCTGCCCACCGGCGCGGTCCGGCGCCCGGCGGGCGCGCGCGGCCTCCCGGCTCCGGTGGCAGGTCGCCGCTGCCATCGGCGCCGACGATGAAGACCTCGCTCGGCTCGGGAGGAAACCAGTCGTCCGGCGATCCCGGCATACCGGCAGGGTAGTCGGATTGCGCGGCTGGCGGCGCGGGTTCGACGCCACGCCCGCTGACCTCCGCGGACGTCAGCGGCCGATGTGTGAATCCTGCTCCGATCGGGGCCTGCGAGAACTCCGTCACCGATGATCGTTGGCGGCCACCCCGGCTCGGCACCGGGCCGACCGTGATCAGGCGGTCGTGGCGCGGAAGGTGTGCCGGTACTGCTGGGGGCTCACCGTCACCGCCCGCACGAAATGGGTGCGCAGCGTGTTGCTGTTGGCAAAGCCGGTGCGGCTGGCGATCTGCTCGACGGTCAGCTCCGTCTGCTCGAGCAGCACCTGGGCGCGACGTATCCGCTGGCTCTGCACCCACTGCAGCGGAGTCTGGCCGGTGGCGCGCACGAAGCTCCGGTGGAAGTGGCGGCGACTCAGCGCCGCCCGCCGTGCCAGGTCGCCGACCGTGAGTTGCTGATCGAGGTGTTCGTTCGCCCAGTCGAGCACCTCCGCGAACGCCTTCGGCGGCGCGACGGGAACCGTGTCGTGGTCGACGTACTGCGCCTGTCCGCCCTCGCGCTGAACCGGCACCACCATTCGCTTGGCCACCACCGCGGCGACGTGTGCGCCCAGGTCCTGCCGTACCAGATGCAGGCACAGGTCGATACCGGCCGCGCTGCCCGCCGATGTGTAGGTGCGCCCGTCGTTGTCGGTGAACAGAACGTTGCGATCGATGAGGACCCGTGGAAAGCGCTCGGCGAAATCGTCCAGATTCATCCAGTGAGTCGTCGCCCGCAACCCGTCCAGCAGGCCCGCCGCCGCGAGCAGGTAGGCGCCGGTGCAGAGTGCGGCGATCCGCGCACCGCGCGCGTGTGCCCTCCGCAGCGCGTCGAGCAGCGGCCCCGGAGGGGTGACCTGGGTGATCCTGTCGCACGCCGGGATGATGATCGTGTCTGCCCGGTCGAGGTGCTCCAGGCCGTGGTCGGGGAGCACCCGCAGGCCACCCTGGACCTCCAAGTCTCCGGGCTCGCCCGCCACCAGGGCGACGTCGTACCACGGATCGGCCAGGTCGCGACGTTCGGTCCCGAACACCTCGATCGGCACGGCGAGCTCGAGCACGGGCAGGCGGGATGTGATCACGACGGCGACGCGATGCTGGCTCCGCGGCGTGCGCAGCGACGATGAGGGCGCCATGGCACAAATCATTGCACAGCTGGCGTTCCTGTCACTGGTGGCGTGGCGGGCACGGCCGGATGCTGAACGGCATGACGCAGATCGCCCCGCCACCGGACGGCCATACCGCACCCGAACGGGCCACCGGCCTCACCGTCGGCTCGGGGCTGGCCTTCTACCTGGGCGCGGTGCTGGGCACCGGTGTGCTTGCCCTTCCCGGTCTGGCCGCCCGGGTGGCCGGGCCCGCCTCGCTGCTCGTCTGGGCCGGCATGACCCTGGCGTCGGTGCCGATCGCGTGGACGTTCGCGCTGCTCGGCGCGCGGATGCCGGACGGCGGCGGGGTCGCCACGTACGTCCGCCGCGCGTTCGGCCCGCGTGCCTCTACGGTGGCCGGTTGGTGCTTCTACTTCACCATCCCGCTCGGGGTCCCCGCCTCCGCCTACTTCGCGGGTGACTACGTGGCGCACTTCGCGGGCGGAGGACGCGCGACGGCGCTGCTCACGACCGCGGTCATCGTAGTCACGGTCCTCGCGGCCAACGCCGTCGGCCTGCGCACGTCGACGGTGGTGCAACTGGTCGTCGCGGCCGTGCTGCTGGTCATGCTGACGGCCGCCGTGGCCGTGGCCCTCCCGCACATTCGGTTCTCCCGCCTGGAGCCGTTCGCACCGCACGGGTGGGCCGCCGTTGGGCGTGCCGTCGGGCTGGTCGTCTGGGCGTTCGCGGGGTGGGAGGCGATGAGCCACTTGGGAGGCGAGTTCCGCCGCCCGGCCAGGGATCTGCCCCGTGTGACCGTGGCCGCGCTGGTCGTGGTCGGGATGTTGTACCTCGGCCTGGCCCTGACGGTGGTGCTCGCCCTGGGGGACGGAAAGGCGGCCGGAAGCGCTCCGCTGACCGAACTGCTCGCCTTCGGGCTGGGCGACGCGGCGGCTCCGCTCGTGACGGTGCTCGCCGTGGCGCTGACCATCGGTGTGCTCAACGCCTACGTCAGCGGGACCTCGAGGCTCGGTGCCGCCCTGGCGCGCGACGGCGCACTGCCTGCCTGGCTGGGACGGGGTGGCGACCCCGGACAGGCGCCGCGACGAAGCCTGGCGGTCGCCGCGGGCGGTTGCGTGCTCGGATTCGCCGCCCTGGCCATCGGTGTGGTGCCGCTCGACGGACTGGTGATGCTCACGACGTCGGCCATCGTCACCGTGTACGCCGCGGGAACGGCCGCGGCGACTCGGCTGCTGTGCCGCACTCGCGAGCGTGCGGTGGCCGCGATCGGTCTCGTGCTCATAGTGGCCGTGGCGGCGACGTTCCGTTGGTATCTGCTGTGGCCCGCCGGCCTCACTGTCGCCGCTGCGGTGTGGGCGTGCCGGCGCGGGCTGCCGCTGGCCGGCCGGGCGCGCGGGAGTCGGCGTGCGCGGTGGGACAGGGTCGGGCCGGCGTTCGACCCGCGCGGCCTCCGACATCGGTTGATGCTGCGGGCCCAGGACCGTCTCGTTGTGTCGGCTCCGGCGCGCCGGCCGGCACCAGATACTCAGCGATGACGCGCGCGATCGGGGTCATGTGATTGCGAATCATCGGGTTGTCATACGTCGACGACCTGGCGGTGGTCAGCGTGACGGGCGGATCGGGACGTGACGAGATTGTGACCGTCCCAGGGGACTGGCGCACCCCGCTGGCTTCGCGTGGCGGTCGTTGGCGCCATCGGCGTCGTTGTCGGGTTCGGTTGGGTTGGGTATGGATACTCAGGGCTGGTCTGCTTCTGTGTTGCGGATGGCGCGGGCTTCGGCTCGTTCCTTCTGGTCTTTGGTTTCGGACTTTTCGATGACGCGACGGTCGCGAAGGGGTAGTTGAATGTCGTCTTCGGAGGGCAGACCGGCTTGGAGTTCGCGGCCGCGCTCGATTTCGGCGTCGAGTTCGGCACCGAAGAGCAGGGCCAGGTTGGTGATCCACAGCCAAAGCAGGAACACGATGACACCGGCGAGTGAACCGTAGGTCTTGTTGTAACTGGAAAAGTTGGCGACGTAGAAGCCGAAGCCGACGGATGCCAGGATCCATGTCACGACAGCGATGGCGGCGCCGATGCTGATCCACCGGAATTTGGGCTGCTTCACGTTGGGCGTGGCGTAGTAGAGGATCGCGACGATCGTAATGACGACGGCGAGTATGACGGGCCACTTGGCGATATTCCAGACGGTGACGGCGGTGTCACCGAGTCCAATGGCGGATCCGATGGTCTGAGCGATCGGGCCGGAGACGACGAGACCGATGGCCACCAGCGCGACCAGGACGATCGCGATCACAGTGATCAGCAGCATAATCGGTCGGAGCTTCCAGAACGGGCGTCCTTCGCGGATCTCGTAGATCCGGTTGAGGGCCTGGCCGAACGCACCGACATAGCCGGAGGCAGACCACACCGCGCCGGCCAGGCCGATGATCAGGGTGATACCGCTGGCGCTGCTTTGTGTTAGTTGGTCGACCACTCCACCGATGGTGTCGGCCGCACTGGGCGCCACGTCTCGGACGGCATCCATGAGCGCGCCCGTCCCTTGTCGCCCCTGGCCGACCAGCCCCAGCAGCGATACCAGAGCCAGCATCGCTGGGAACAACGCGAGGACGGCGTAGTAGGTCAGCGCCGCCGCCAGGTTCGCGCATTGATCGTCGCTGAACTCACGGAGTGTCTTACGCAGGATGAACTTCCACGACCGTTTGGTGAGGTCGGTGGGATCGTCGGGCTTGCGCTCATCATCGGCGGCTGGCTGTGTGTCGGATCGGTCGTCCACGGCGCTCCTCGGATGCCTGATGGCGGGGGCGGGCGGGCAGCCACGGGACTGTGGTTGCCCGGCCACCGTCGCGAGCAGTGTCAATGGTCGGATGAGTGCCGCTGAACGGCGTCTTTGGCGCTCTGCGCTTGGTCTTTGACGTCTCCGGCGGCAGAACTGCCTTCTTCCTTGACGGTGTCCACCGCGTCCGCCGCGGATGATTTCACCGACTCGACGGCTTGTTGCGCGGGTTCACGTAGGTTGTTGGCGGCGTCCTTGGTCGCGGCGGTGACCTCATCGACCAACGGCTGTGCCTGGTCCTTGACTGCTGCCGCGGCTTGGGCCTCGGGGCGGGATGCGGGGAACAGCGAGGACAGCAGCATGCCGACTCCGAACGCGACCAGTCCCGCCGCGATCGGGTTGCCCTGGGTTTGCTGTTGGACCTGGCCGGACGCGCCGGTCATCGCATGCTGGGCCGAGGACATCGCACTGCCTGCTGAGGAAGTACCTGAATCGGCCGCGCCCATGATGCGATTTCGGACGGTGTTCGCCGAGCCTTTGACCCGGCCGACCTGTCGTTTGGCGATCTGGCCGGGACTGACCTTGTCGCCGAGTTCATCGACGTCGCTGGACAACTCGATCCGGGTGCGAGCGATCTGCGCGCGGATCTCGTCGGGGCTGGTCATCATCTGTTCTCCTCTTCATGGCCTGTTACGGCGTTCGGAATTTTCTGCACCGTCTCGGTGGTGCGCTGCATGCCGCGGATGGACTGGAACTCCTTGCGGCCAACCAGCGCGAGCACCAGCGCGGCGACCGCCCAGAGCGCGGCCACGATCAGCGCCGACCACCCACGCCCGGTGGCGTTGCCCAGGCCCCACCACACCGCGATAGACAAGAACAGCAAGACGAAATAGCCTGCCATGCCGGCGCCGCCGAACATGCCGGCGCCCTTGCCCGCCCGCGTCGCCGACTCCTTGGCCTCGGCCTTGGCCAGCTCGATTTCCTGCCGCACCAGCGTGGACAGGTCCTGGGCAATCTCGCCGATCAGCTCACCGAGCGGACGGGGGCTGTCCGTGGGGGCCGGGGACGTGGGGTGGCTCATCCGCCCACCCCCGGCAGGTCGCCCCGATCTCGCGGCCGAGGGACCTGGAAGTCCAGTGCACCAGGGACGTGGGCCGAGCCCTCCGGCACGGACGTCAGCTGCGGCGATCTCGCATTGCCGAGCTGTTCCGGGCCGGGGTCTATACGGTTCTGTTGCCCGTTCTTGGCCGACGGGCCGGACGAGTCGGTCGCGTCGTCGCCAGCGGACAAACCGCGGGTGAGGCGGCCGGCCAGAACTCCGGCGCCCAACGCGGCAACCAGGAACACTGCGGGCTTGCGGCGGGCGAAGGTACGCACCTCGTCCAGTACGCCCTGCGGATTGCGAGCCTCCAGCCAGCCCGCAAGCTGGTGTGCCTTGTCGGCCACCTGTTGGGCGACATCGGTGGCTGGCCCGGGCCGGTCGGATCCTTCCGCCATGGCGCCGAGCTGATCGCCGAGCGAGCGCAGACCAGATGCCGCCCTCTTCTGCTGAGTGTGGGCCTGGTCCGACAACTCCGTGCCGGCCTGGCCGAGGAGCTGCTTGACCTGCGTCCTGGTCTCTTGGACCACCTCTCCGGCTTGTTCTTTGGCCGTGCCAGCAACCTTGGTTGCGGCGTCCTTCGCGCCGCCGGCCACCTCGGGGACCTGTGCTTTGGCCACCTCGGTCGTCGAGTCGGGCTCACGCCCGCCGGATGCGGGCGCCGCTGGCGCGGTCGGGGAGACGGGCCCCGGTACGTTAGTGCTGTATCGGGTCGGGTCGCCTTCGGGGAATGGTTGATCGGTCATGGTGTCTCCTTCACGAATGGGGGTGGCCCTCAGCGGTCGTCGCTGGGGTGATCGGGGTCCGCGCTCGGGTCGTCGACCTCGATGTGTTCCTTGCGGACCTCGCCGGACACCTGCTCCTGTCCGGTGACCGTTTCGGTGCCCAGGCGCACCCGCTCGACCGGTTCTGCCTGGGTAGTCACGACCGGGCGCTCGGCATGCAGGGTCACCTCGTGCTCGTCTTCGGAAATGTCCGGCCCAGCCAGGGCGGCGTCGCGGTTGGCGTCGGTGATCGGCTCCCGCTCCACGACCACTTCTTCGTGAGAGACCGGCATCGTGGTGGTCTGCTGCTCGGTGACCACGTACTTGCGTAGCGTTGCTCGACCAGTCTCGACCCGCTGGGTGCCCACGTCGAGGTGCTCCTCGGAGCGGGTCATCGACTCGTCGGCCGCAGGGCCGGACACGCCCTCGCCTTCCCGACCGAGGTGCTGGCGAGGGTCGGCGCCGGTGGCGTGCTGGGCGCCGGCGCCGAGGTACTGCTGGTAATAGCGGTACAGCGAATCCTGCTC
>JBIQML010000121.1:0-10307 GCA_044463405.1 Nakamurella lactea
GGCATGCGCGGCCGCGCTCTTGCTGTCGGCCAGGACCGCCGGCAACGTCAGCCCCCGCAGCTTGCCGCCCACCAGCACCACCGGGATGTCCCGGCTGAGCAGTTGCTGGATCTTGTCGGGCCGGCGATCCATCGGCATCATGACCACCGCGTCGACGGTGCGCCCGGCGAACGAGGTGATCAGCGCGGCCTCTCGATCCTCGTCGGCACCGGAGCTGGACACCAGCACGTGATAGCCACCGGCGGTGATGCTGTCCTCCAGGCCGCGGGCCAACTCGGCGGAGAACGGGTTGGCGATGTCCGGGATGATCAGCCCGACCAGCCCGGTACGGCCGCGGGTCAGGCTCCGTGCGACAGCATTGGGCACGTAACCCAACTCGGCGACGGCACGCTGCACCCGTTCGGTGAGCTCGGCGCTGACCTGCCCGGTGTCACGCAGCACCCTGGCGACGGTCGCGGTGGAGACGCCGCTGAGGGCCGCGACCTCCCTGATCCCGACGGATCGGCCCCGTTGGACCCGATCAGACATCGTGGACGCCCCCTCCCGGCGCATCGTCGCCGGGCGCCACCAGCGCGGATCGGGCGACGATGGCACGCCGCCCTGCGAAGGCGGCACCCGGTCCCAACTGGTCGGCGATGCGCAACAGCCGATTCCACTTGGCGGTGCGCTCGGACCTCGTCAGCGATCCGACCTTGATCTGGCCGGTGCGCCAACCCACCGCTAGGTCGGCCAACCAGGCGTCCTCGGTATCCCCCGACCGTGCCGACAGTACGGTGGCGTAACCGGCTCTGCGGGCCAGGTCGACCACCCTGCGTGCCCCCGTCAGCGTCCCGCACTGGTTGGGCTTGACGAGCACCGCGCTGGCGAGCCGGGCGTCGATAGCACGCCGCAGCCGGTCGGTGTCGGTGACGAAGATGTCGTCACCCAGCACCTGCCGATCCGGCAGCGCGCAGGTGGCGGCCGCCAGACCGTCCCAGTCGTCCTCCGCCACCGGATCCTCCACCGACACCACGGGGAAATCGTCGCACCAGGAGCGCAGTTCGGCGACCAGCTGCGCGCTCGTCAGGCGTCGCTGGTCCCCCGCCAGCAGGTACTCGTCCCCGTCCAGCAGCTGGTTGGCGGCGACATCGATGGCGATCGCCATATCGATGCCTGGCCGCAGTCCGGCCCTGCCCATGCCGCGCACCATCAGTTCCAGGCCGTCGGCGGTTCGGCGCAGCGGCACACCGAACCCGCCCTCGTCGGCCACCATCTGGGCATCGAATCCACGCGCGCCGAGTTCCTCGGCGAGCGCGTGTCGCAACTCCCACACCCAGTGCAGCGCCTCTGGCAGGGTCGCCGCCCCGACCGGGACGGCCAACAGGTCCTGCACGTCCAGGCCCCCTGCGGCGTGCGCGCCGCCGGAGAAGATGTTGATCATCGGCAGCGGCAGCAGCGGCTCCGGATGAGCCCCGCCCGCGGCGCCCTGGTGCACGAACCACCGGTAGGGCTGCTCACCGGCCTGCGCGGCGCCGGCCAACGCGGCGCACAGCGAAACGGCCAGCACCGCGTTCGCACCCAGTCGCGACAGGTCGGCGGTGCCGTCCAGCTCGCACATCCGAGAGTCCAGCAGCTCCTGATCGTGCACGTCCAGCCCGAGGACGGCGGGGGCGATCTCGTCCCGCACCGAGGCCAGCGCCCGCTGCACCCCGCGCCCGGCGAAATCTGAGCCGCCGTCGCGCAACTCGACCGCCTCGTGCCCGCCGGTGGACGCCCCGGACGGCACGATCACGCCCGCGCGAGCCCCACCGGCGAGTACCGCCTCGCAGGAGACCGTCGGTGTACCGCGGGAATCGAACGCCAGCACGGGCTCTAGCGCGGCGATGGCGAAGGGATTCATCGACCCATCCTCAGCTCGCGATCACAGGTCGTCCACAGTGCCCCGGCATCCTCCAGGGGCTGACCGACCAGCATCATGCCCAGCCGCCGCACCACGGCCCGATCCGTGCCGTCCAGGTACTCCATCGGTGACTTGCCGTCCACCCGCGCCAGCAGCAACGCCCCCAGATGGGCCATCCGGTGCCGATCGGGCGCCAGCCAGGTCGGAGTTCCGATGATGCCGTGGTACTCGGCCAGGAAGGCGCGTCCGGCGGCGGCCAGCGGCGCGCGAAACTCGGGCAGCCGAACGTACTTGCACACCAGGTGGCACAGCAGGAATGCCACGTCGAAGTCCGGGTCGCCCCGATGCGCGACCTCGAAGTCGATCACCCAGGTCCCGTTGGACCCGGTGAGCACGTTCTTCGGCGAGAAGTCCCCGTGGACCAGGCAGATCCGGCGGCGAGCCATGTCCCGAACGACCGCGCCGATCGCCGCCGCCGCGGGCGGAAGGGCGGTCGCGGTCGCCCGATGGTAGGGACCGACACGCAACTGGTCGAACGCCTGCGGATCGTCGAGCTCGGCCAGCAGCCCGGGATGTTCGGCGGTGACGGTGTGCCAGCGGCCCAGCAGCCGTCCGAGGCACGCGGCCACCTCGGGGTTCACGTCACCGGCCAGCAGCCTGCCCTTCCAATCGGCCATGCCCTCCGGGGCGCGCTCCAGAACAAGGACGTAGCGCTCGGGGTCGAGATGGACGACCGCCGGCACCGCTCCCGGCGTGATGCGATCCGCCAATCGCAACCCGCGCGCCTCGTGCACGGTCCGCTCCTGGGTGGCCAGCCATTCCTGCTCGACACGCAGCCGGGGCAGCGACTGCTTGACCACCCACTGCCGGCGTCCGGCCCGCACCGCGAGCACCACATTCGACACACCCCCGCCGAGTTCCGTGACCGAGTCGACCGATCCGCGCTCCAGCAGCCGGGAGCGCACCAGGTAGTCGGTGACCGTCCGGACGGACAGCAGCGGCGCGCGGCGGGCGGCCATGTCAGCCCTTCACCGCGCCCGCCGTCAGCCCGCCGACCACCCACCGCTGCCCGGCCAGGTAGATCACCAGGATCGGCACGCTCATCACCACGGCCCCGGCCATGATCTGCCCCCACATGATCACGTCACCCACGACGAACGAGGCGATGCCCACCGGCGCCGTCGTCGAGGTCGCCTTCGTGGTGAACACGAAGGCATACAGGTACTCGTTCCACGCCAGGGTGAACGAGAACAAGGCACCGGCGGCCACTCCCGGGGCGATCAGCGGCAGCACCACCGAGCGCACCGCACGCGCCCGGCTCGCCCCGTCGACCATCGCCGCCTCCTCCAACTCCCATGGAACATTCTGCAGGTAGCCACGCAGCATCCAGGTGCAGAACGGCACGGTGAGCGTCAGGTAGGCAAGGATCAGGCTGAGCCAGCTGTTCAGGATCCCCATGTCGGCGAACATCGTGTACAGCGGGATCAACAGTAACGTGGGCGGCAGCAGGTAGGCGAAGAACACCCCGGCGGTCGCGGTGCCGCGGCCCCGGAACCGAAGCCGGGTCAGGCTGTAGGCGGCCATGACGCTGATCACCACGGTCACCAGGGTGGCGCAGACAGCGATGCCGATGCTGTTGAACAGCTGAATTCCGAAATTGCTGGTCTCGAACAGCGTGATGTAGTGCGTGAGGGTGGGATGCGAGACGTACAAACGCATGTCGTAGAAGTCCGCCGACGACTTCAGCGAGGTGACGATCATCCAGTAGACCGGCGCCAGGACCACGATCAGGATGAGGGTCAGCAGGATTGCGGACTCGATCGCGGTGCGGCGGCGCCGGCGCAGCATCGAGCCGCCACGCGGTCGCGGTCCCGGCCGGATGGCTCTGCCAGGCTGCAGGTGAGCGGTCATGTCCGCCCCTCGCGTTTGTTGGTGGCCCGCACCAGCGCGAGGATCAACAGCACCACGATCGGCAGCAGTGTCGCGGAGATCGCCACCCCGTACCCTAGGTCGTTACCCAGGAAGGCGGTCTTGAACGTAAACACGCTCAGCACGGTGGTGGCGTCGCCGGGCCCGCCCTGGGTCAGCACCCAGATCAGCGGGAACTCATTCAGCGACCAGATGGTCGACAGCAGCGTGGCCACCATCGTGACCGTCGCGATGCCCGGCCAGCTGACGTAGCGGAACTGGCGCCATCTGCCGGCGCCGTCCACCGCCGCCACCTCGTACTGATCGGCGGGGATGCTCTGCAGTCCGGCCAGGATGATCAACGCGAAGAACGGGAACCCGCGCCATACGTCCACCGCGATGACGCTCCACATCGCTGTGGTCTGGTCGCCCAGCCAACTGTGCGGGGTGGGCAGGTGCAAGAAGCTCAGCACCTGGTTGATCACGCCATAGGCGTCGTTGTACATCCAGCTCCATACCAGCACCGTGACCACCGTGGGCAACGCCCACGGGATCAGCACGACGCTGCGGGCCAGCGCCCTGCCGCGGAACCTGCGGTTCAGCAGCACCGCGGTCAGCATGCCGAGCACCAGCTTCAGCGCCACCGCAACCGCGGCGAAGAACACCGTGTTCTTCAGCGCCGTCCAGTAGGCCGAGTCGCTGATCAGCTCGGCGTAGTTGTCCAGGCCTACGAAGGGCGAGCTGTCGAAACCGATGTAGCGGGCGTGCAGACTCATCACCAGTGCGTCGACCAGGGGATAGGCGAGCAATCCCGCCAGCACGGCGGTGATCGGCGCCAACAGCAGGTATCCGATCAGGGCCTGCCGTCGGGTCAGCTTGGTCGTGCGACGCGTGCGCCGGAACGGGCCGGCGGGACGCGATGAATCGCCGGGCGCCGAGGCCGCGTCTCCGGAGGATGCCACGGCGGGTGGTCGCGCCGCCGCGCCGGTTTCCCTGCTTCCCGAGTCCGCCGCCCCGGCCCGTTGATCGGGAGCCCCGTCCGGTGCGGGGGGTACCGGGCGGGGTGGCGGCATGGAGGTCATGCTCACCCGAACAGCTGCGGATACAGCTTGCGGTACTTGTCGTTGATCTTATTGGCGGCCTCGGTGAATTCGTCGCAGGCCTTCTTCGGCGTCCAGCCCTGCGCGGCGACGCGTTGCAGCAGTGTCCCCCACAGTTGCTGGCTGTCGACCTCCGAGTAGGTCGGTGTCGCCTGGGCCGGCCACCAACGCGGCTGCGCCTTCGACAGGATGTCCTGTGCGATGTGCTTGTTCAACTCGTTGTCGGTGAAGAACGACATGCTCGCATCGTCCTGCAGCACCGGCAGGAAGTTGGTGTTGGCGGCGACCAGGAACTTCTGCCGGTACTTCGTGCTCATGATCGTCTTGATCACCTGCTTCGCCTCGTCCTGCATCGTGGACTCCTTGGTGATGAACACGCTGGGCAGGTTGGAGATGGCGAACGGTCCCCTGTCACCGCGCTTGCCCCAGGCGCTGGTCACCGTCTTGGCCAGCACGTCGGGCTGCCCTGAGCGCATGCTGGCGATGAGGCTACCGCTGTTGGAGCAAAACGCGATCTTTCCTGCTGCGTAGAACTCGTTGTTGCTGGCCGACGTCCAACTCGGGGAGCCCGGAGGGGTGACCTTGTGCTTGGTGTACAGATCGGTGTACCAGGTGATCGCGTCGACGAATTCGGGCGAGTCGGAGACGATGTTGCCCTTGTCGTCCTGCAGGCTCGCGCCGTAGTCCCACAGCACGGGAGGCAGGTTCCACGGCCAGTCGCCGTACGCCATGGACATGCCCATGCCCCACATCTTCTTCGACGGATCGGTGACCTCCTTGGCGGCAGCAAGCAGATCGTCCAGCCCGGTGATCGGTGCGGTGATCCCCTTGTCCTCGAAGACATCCCTGCGGTACAGGCCGAATCCCATCTCGTTGAACAGCGGGACCCACCACTGCTTGCCTTCGACGGTCGCGTAGTCCTTGACGTAGTCGTACCAGCCGCCGCCATCCTTGGCGATCTCCGCCATCAGGTCCGAGACGTCGACCAGCTTGCCCATCGCCCAGTACTGCGACGGATAGCCGTTCGGCATGCCGATGTCAGGCATCTGGTGGGCTTCGACGGCGGCAGCCCACTTGCTGTAGGTGGTGGCGTCGAACGGGTACCACTGCACATTTACCGAGAAGCCGCCCTTCTCACCGGCCTCCGCAGCAGCCTCCTCAATGACCTTGTTCGCCGCGTCCACGTAGTACTTCAACAGCCAGATGTTGAGGGTCTTGCCGGTGCCGCCGCCCGAGGGCGTGGCGCCGCTCGAGGCGGATCCGCCGGAGGAACCGACGCCGCTCGTCCGACCACTCTCGGAGGCACTCGACTGGCCCGTCTGACCCGCTCCGCCGGCCCCCGTTCCGGTGTCGCCATCGGATCCGCAGGCGGCCAGCAGCGAGGGTGCGGCCAGCGCGGCGAGCGCGGCACCGGACCAGCGCAGTGCGGTGCGGCGAGTGATTGGACGGGACGCGTCCAGGGACGGGAATCCGTCCGGTGATCCAGGGGTGACGTCAACATGCTGCTGTTCTTCCATGGCTGGCACTCCATCCTGTTGCTACGACGATCGAGGTGTGACGAATCGGTGATAGCGCGGCACTGCTGCAATGCGTGATGGTGCGTGCTCCTGTGTGTCATCCGACGGCGGGCACCACCCCGGCCTCCTCGAGCGCAGCGGCGACGCCGGCACGTTCGGCCTCGGAAACCGGGTTCATCGGCTGCCGGGACAGGCCACCGTCCCTCCCCAGCATGCGCAGCGCCTCCTTGATGCGCGCCGGCATGTTCGGACCGGAGATGGCCTGCCACACCGGAAGTAGCTTGTTGTGCAATTCGAGTGCGGTCTTCTGGTCGCCGGCGTTGCAGGCTTCCCACAACTTCACACATAGATCCGGCACCACGGTGAGGGTGGCGGCGACGGCACCCTGGGAGCCGAGCAGGAACGACGGATACAGCAAGTCGTCAATTGCCGTCAGCACCCTGCCGCCGGTCGGCGCAAGGTGCAGCAGGTCGGACAGCGCGTGGATATCGCCGCCCGACTGCTTGACCGCCACCACGAGGGGAACTTCGTTCATGATCCGGGCCAGCGTGACGGGCTCGATCGTGGACCACGGGACCACGTTGTAGATCACGATCGGCAGTCCGATCGCCTCCGCCAGGCCCTTGAAGTAGCCGAACGTGGTCTCACCGTCGGGGATGAACAGGTAGTGCACCGGCGTGATCTGCAATGCGTCCACCCCCGCCTCCTTCAGGGCGAGGCCGTACCGAACCACATCACGCGTCGAGTCCCGAATGATGCCGGAGATGACCGGCACGCTGCCACCGGCCTCCTCCACCGCCGCCTTCGCCACCTGGACGGAATCCTCCGGCGTCAGAGCTGCACCCTCTCCCGTGCTGCCGGTGACGCAGATGCCGTGCACTCCGGCGTCCAGGTGCAGCCGGACCTCGGCCCGCAGCGCATCCGTCCGGACGTTGCCGTCCCGATCGAAAGGGGTGACCAGCGGTGGGATGATGCCCTGCAGGTCCAATGGCATGGAACTCCTTCTTTCTCTCGGCGAGTGATACCTGCCCTGCCGGAACGCTGGCGGGCCACGATGTCACCGGTGCTCTGGCGCGGAAATGTCACCGGTGACACCCACTCACAATTGCGGTTCATCTGGTGGTTTGTCAATACTCGTTTCAACTTGATGGCGCCGTCCGATCGTTCGATCGGAGGTCGCGCCCCGTGTCGAGTGCACGCGACGACGAACCCCAGCGCCGGGTGGCGACTTTCCGACTCCCGTGTCCGGTGGCCGGCGTGATGTCACGGTCACTTCGGTTCGTATGTCACCGGTGACACCTCAGGTTGACAGAATGGCTGCCCGCGGGCGGCCTGTCAAGACCCCTCCGCTGATCGGCGGATCCGCGGGACGGGCGGTCTGGGAGTTCGCGGTCAGCCCAGCCCATCGGGCGCCGGCAATCGCCCGGCGCTGTCCGGCGAACGGACCACCGCTAGAGCCCAGAACAGCAACGCCATACCCATCGCTCCGGCATCGGGAGTGCCGATGGCGCGGTCGCCGACGTAGCTGGCCCGGCCCATCCGGGCCCTGATGTCCGCCGTCCCGCGGGCATGTTCCAGCGCGACACGCGCCGCGCCCGCCCAGTCCACACGATCGCCCTGGTACTGCAGGTGCTGCACGCCGGGAACCAGCGCATCGACCATGGTCCGATCTCCGACCTGCGCCTCACCGACTCGCTGGATCGCCGCCGCGCCGTCGGCAAGGCCGTCCACCAGGTCCCGGTCGGGATCCGCGCCGGCGCGCACCCGCCGGGCCATGGCATCGAACAGCAACCCGAACAGCGGCCCGCTGGTCCCGCCCACGTGGTCCAGGAACCACTCTGCAGCCGTGGCGAGTTCGGTTCCCAGGTCCGCCCCGTCCGGGATGCGTTGCACCGCGCCGTGCAACCCGTCTCGCAGGTTGTCGCCGAAGTCCCCGTCACCGGCCGCCTGGTCCCACGCCGTCAGCGCGGCGTGCGCACGTCCCGCGGCGTCGAGGAACGTCGGGATCAACATGGCGCCCCCTTGTGGACTCGCACCGCTGCCGTCCACGCCGGGGCGACCCACCAGCGCAACCAGTCCGGATCGTCGATCACCGTGATGGTGACGGAGAACCCGTGCATGTCCAGCGCCGGGGTGTAGGTGCCGACCAGCGAGCCGACCACGGTCCGCTGCCGTCGCTGCAGCGCGTCCGCGACGCCGGCGAACACGTGATGCAGCTCCAGGGAGGTGGTCCCGCCCAGGCCGTTGAGCAACACCAGCACCCGGTCGCCGGCCGGGCAGGCGGTGATGAGGTCGCCGACCATCGTCTCGATCAGCTCGTCCAGATCCGGCCGGGCGATCGTCCGGCTGGCCCGCTCGCCGTGGATTCCGACGCCGTATTCCAGTTCGCCGTCGGGAATCTCGAACGCAGGCTTCCCGGTGCTCGGCGACGCCTGCGCGACAGAGGCGACGGCAATGCTGCGCGAATGGGCCACGATCCGGCGGCCCAGTCCTGCCAGGCTCGGCAGGTCCATGCCCTCGTCGGCCGCCGCGCCAAGCAGCTTCTCCACGATGATGGTCGCACCGGTCCCGCGCCGGCCGGTACCGGTGTCCGCGCTGTCGGTGGCCAGATCGTCGTCGACCAGAACCCGGGCGACCTCGATCCCGTCGCCGGCCAACCGCTCGGCGGCGATGCCGAAGTTGATCCGGTCGCCGGTGTAGTTCTTCACGATGTGCAGCACGCCGCCGTCCCCGGCCACCGCCTGGCTGGCGCGGTACACCTGCCGGTTGTGCGGCGAGGCGAAGATCTTGCCGGGCACGGCGGCATCCAGCATGCCGCGGCCCACCAGGCCGACGTGCATCGGCTCGTGGCCGGAACCGCCGCCGCTCACCAGCCCGACCCGGCGCCGGGGATCACGATCCTTGGCGCGCACGAAGACCGGATCGTCGGACAGTTCGACGAGATCCGGGTGCGCGGCCGCGAATCCGGCCAGCGCCCGGTCGACCGCGTCGTGCCGGTCACTGAGAAACGCGCGGGCCATGCTGACCTCACCCTCCGTCCCAGGCGTCGGTACGAGCCTGTGGTCGTGCTTGGTCGCCGGGCCGGCCGCCTGACCTGGTCAGTACGTGATGGCCAGGGCCGGATCGGCCAACAGCGCACCGACATCCGCCAGGAACTGCGAGCCCTGCTGGCCGTCGATCACCCGGTGGTCGAAGGACAGCGCAAGCTGGCACACCTTGCGCACCTTCAGCTTTCCGTCCACCACCCAGGGAGCGTCCTTGATCGAGCCGAGGGCCAGGATCGCCGACTCCCCGGGGTTGATGATCGGCGTGCCGGTGTCCACGCCGAACACCCCGACGTTGGTGATCGTGAAGGTACCACCGGTCATGTCGGCCGGCGCGGTCTTGCCGGACCGCGCGGTGGCGGTCAGCTCGCCGAGAGCCCGTGCCAGGCCGAGCAGGTCGAGCTGGTCGGCGTCCCGGATCACCGGCACGATCAGCCCGCGGGGGGTGGCCGCGGCGATGCCCAGGTGCACGTACTGCTTGTAGACGATCTCGGCCGTGCCGTCTCCGGCGCCCTCGCTCCAGACGCCATTGGCCTCCGGGGTGCGCCTCGCGGCCAGGCACACGGCGCGGGCGGCGAACGCGAGCGGGCTGAGCCGCACGTCGGCGAACTCCGGGCGGGCACGCAGCTTCTCGCGCAGCTTCATCATCGGCGTGACGTCGACGGTGAGGAACTCGGTGACGTGCGGCGCGGTGAATGCCGACGACACCATGGCCGCCGCGGTCATCTTGCGCACGCCCTTGACCGGAACCCTGGTCTCACGGGTGGCCGGGTCGTAGGCGATCACGCCGGCCGCGGCCGGTGCCGGCTGCTCGTCGGCGGAGGCTCCCGCCCCGGCGTGCGCCGCCTCCACATCGGCC